>NZ_JAGQBY010000105.1:0-11130 GCF_024345875.1 Synechococcus sp. EJ6-Ellesmere | reverse complement strand
GGCCGAACTGCACGCCCGGCTCAGGGCATTCCTGCGCCACCGGCGGATTCAGCTGAACGTGGTAGCCTCCAACCCCCGGCAGGTGGGCACGATGCTGCTGATCGCCCTGGGCTGCGCCCACTTGGCCGAAGGAGACCAGGCGATCGGCCTGGTGAATGAGCCCGGCAATCTCGGGGTGCTGCCCGGCTGTCGTCACAACCAGGCGGACAATCCGCGTCGCGACGTGGATATGGAGCGGCTGTTGCTGATCACAGCCCAGCTGGCCTGGCTGCAGTGGCGCCTGCGGCAGCAGATGCGCACCGGCGGCTGTGAGATCGGCTGGATCGAACGGCAGCGGGAGCTGGCCCAGCGCCTGTGCCAGCCCAGGATCCCTGACGCCGAGGGCCGCTACGACCCCGGCTTCGATACGAGGCTGCTGGCCGATGTGGAAGCTCTGCTGCAGAGCCTGGATGGCGGGGATGGCGGCCACCGGATCCCAGCCACCGAGCAACCGCCCCTGATCCTCACGGTCAAGGAGCACACCTACAACCGCAACGAGGCTGAGTTTCTGCGGCTGCTGGCGCTGGTGCAGGAGAGCGGCGGCAGCCTGCTGTTCACCACAAGGCGGCCCAGCGACTGTTTCCACTCGTTTCTGCTGCGCCGCACCGTTCACTTTCTGAGCGCGGCCGGCACCATCACCAACCGGGAGATCGCCGCGGTGGTGAGGAGGCTGCTGCCCGCCGGGCCCGAGGCCGCTGATCCGGGGCCCGCGCTGGAGGATCTGGAGCGCTGGGCAACCGCCGGCTTCAGCGGCAGCGGCGACCGGATCGATCGGCAGCGCCTGCTCGCCTTTGTGGGCAAGGCGCCCGGCGACAGCATCGCTGCGGACGATCTCCAGCAGGCGGGCCAGCGGATCTGGGCGCACGGCCTGGACATCATCCAGATCAGCTACGCCAACACGGAGCGCTACCTGCGGCTTGCCCGCGAACGGCTGCCCGCTTCCACCCATCTGATGGATTTCGACGCGCTGCTGGAGCAGCCGGATGCCACGCTCAGCGCGCTGGCGCGGACGATCCCCTGGATTCAGGCGTTTCGCAGCCGGGACTGGGATCCCGAATGCCTGAGGAGCGTGGTGAACATCCCTGAAGCCTTCGTGCTGCCGGGCAGTGAGATTGAGCGCAACGTGTGGTTCAAGGACACTCTCTCCGCCACGGGCATCCGCCCCCGGACGGATCGGCAAACCGGGCTTGAGCTGCTGCAGGTCCTTGACCCTCAGGCCGCAGCCGACCTGGAGCGCGCCCACCAAGCAGTGCTAGCCCTTTGCTGAGGGCCCCGGTTTCCGGACGTTCAGCGCGGCATGAGGGTGACCGTCTGGCCGCTGCGTGCCGACTCCACGATCGCCTCGGCGATGCGCAGACCCTCGATCGCCTGGTTCAGGGAAGCGGTGGCCGAGGGGATGCCCGAGCGGGCTGCGGTCACGAAATCGCGCAGTTCCTCCCGCAGGGCGCCCAGCACCCGGCCCTGCCGCTGGGGCCAGAGCAGCCCGTCGGGACAGTGCTGCCGCTGCTCGCCCCAGATCTGCAGGGGAGCATCCAGCAGGCGTAGCTGGGCGGTGCGGCGCGTTCCCACCACGGCCAGCTCGGCATCGATCGTGCCCTGCCACGTCTCCGTGATCAGGTTGGCCGGGGCCTGGCCAGGCACGAACCAGCTGGTTTCGGCGATCCCCACGCAGCCGCTGGCGAACTGGATCAGCGCGAAGCAGCCCTCAGGGGAAAGATGGCTGCCAAAGCGCCGCTCCATCGCCATCACGCGGCTGGCCTGGCTGCCGCTGAACCAGAGCAGCAGGTCGATGTCGTGGATCAGGGTTTCAAACACGGTGTGGGCCCGATCGGCCACACCCTCGAACCAGGCGGCGCTGCAGTTGCGCTTCGCCCGCAGCGACACCAGCTCACCGAAGCCCCCCGCCGCCACCTCCTCCTGCAGCAGGGCGTGCTGCAGCTCGTAGCGCAGGATCAGGCCGGTCTGCAGCAGGCTGCCGGAGGCGGCGGCCGCCCGCCGCAGGTGTTCGGCCTCCTGCCATGAGGCGGCCAGGGGTTTTTCGATGAACACCGGCCGGCCGGTGGCCACGGCCTGAAGGCCCTGGCTGGCGTGCTGTTCATCGGGGGTGACGATCACGAACGCATCCAGATCCGGATCAGCGAAGAGTTCTTCGGCTGCGCTTTAGCGCCTGGGCACCCGATGCCGATCGGCCACTTCGCACCGCCGTTCGACATTGGTATCGGCGATGGCCGCCAGTTGCACCTCTGGGAGAGCAGCCAACACCGCCGGGTGGAGCTGGCCGAAGCGGCCGACGCCGAGCAGTCCGACTCGCAAGGGCGCAGAAGCGTTCATCACAGAGAGCCGCGGAGATCCGGCACCATCCATCAGCGCCATGCTCCTGGCATTCGCCGGTTGGTGCCCCTGCCGCCTCAGGGTGCGGAGACCGGAACGATGTCGACCACCAGAGCCCGGGCTGGGGTGGTGCCCTGATTGCGCCACCAATGGCTGACACCGGTGGCTTCGAAGACCGCCTCTCCAGGGCCGATCACCCTGGGGGTGAACCCGGGGCCACGCCATTCCGTCATCTGGCCCGCGAGGATGTAGGCCACCCCGGGGCGCTGGTCATGGCGGTGCAGGGTGATGCTGCCTCCTGGGGCAATGGTCAGTTCCCGCAGGCGCAGCTCCCGCCCCAGCAGGGCGCGGAAGTCGTGATCGAGCGGCTGGCCGCCGAGGCGCCTGACCGCCACCCCCACCTGGGCAGTCGGAGCTCCCGGCGCCGGTGCCAGCTGTTCGTGACCTGGAGCCACAACGGGAACCTGCTGGCTGAGGGCCGGAGCGCCGCTGACGACCAGGGCTGCAACGGGCAGAAGCGCGGCGTAGAAGCCGAGCGGGCATGCTGGTTGGATCATCGAACCTGCTTCCAGGCAAAGGGCCGCAAGGCCCACTGTGCCGGGACCCGGCAGCCTCGGGACGCAGGCTGCGCCGCCGCTGCGAGTGCCATGACTCCGGGATGCTCTCGTCAGGCCGTATGGAAGCTGGGGGCCAGGCCGTACACCGGCGTATCGATCCCAGCCAGCCGCGCCTTGAGCTGCAGGGCCAGATAGAGGGAGTAGTGACGGCATTGGTGCAGGTTGCCGCCGTGGATCCAGAGGTTCTCCACCTGGGTGGGCTTCCACATGTTGCGCAGTTCCCCCTCCCAGGGGCCCGGATCCTTGGGCGTCTCAGAGCCCAGCCCCCACACCTTGCCCACCTTGTCGGCGACCTCCGGTGAGATCAGCTCCGCCAGGTAGCGGTTCATCGAGCCATAGCCGGTGGCATACACCACCAGATCGGCCTCCAGCTCACTGCCGTCATTGAGCACCACCGTCTGGGGCGTGAGCCGTTCGATCTGCACGCCACTGCGCAGCTGGATGCGACCATCGGCCACCAGCTCCGAGGCGCCCACATCGAGGTAGTAACCCGAACCCCGCCGCAGGAACTTCATGAACACACCGGAGTCGTCGGCACCGAAATCGAGCAGGAACCCGGCCTTCTCCAGGCGCGCATAGAGATCGGCGTACTCGACGCGCATCGCGTCGTAGATCGGCTTCTGCCACTGGGGCAGCAGCTTGTAGGGAATGGACGCGATCGTCATGTCCGATTGCTCGGCGGTGATGCCCTGGGCCACGGTGCGCTCCGAATAGACATCGGCGAAGCCGTACTTCTCCAGCGCAGGCACCGGCGCGATCAGCGTCGAGCTGCGCTGCAGCATCGTCACCTGGGCGGCTCCGGCTTCCCAGAGGGCGGCGGCGATGTCGTGGGCGGAGTTGTTGGAGCCAACCACCACGCAGCGCTTACCGCGGTAGGCATCGGGGCCGGGATGGGCATTGGAGTGGTGCTGATCACCGGCGAAGCTCTCCGCCCCCGGCAGCGACGGCATCAGCGGATAGCCCGACACACCCATAGCGAACACCAAGTGGCGGGGGCGAAGCACCACCGGCTGGCCATCGCGCTCGGTGCTCACCTGCCAGCGACCTTCAGCCGGATCGAAGCGGGCACTGCGGACCGGCGAACCACCCCAGACGTTCAGCCCCATCACGCTCACGTAAGCCTCCATCCAGTCGGCCAGCTGATCCTTGGGGGTGTAGAGGGGCCAGCCCTCGGGGAAAGGGAGATAGGGGAAATGGCAGTAGTGAACGGGATCGTGCAGACAGAGGCTCTTGTAACGGCGTCGCCAGTGGTCACCCGGGCGGGGCTGCTTCTCCAGCACCAGGGCCGACACCTCCAGGTGACGGAGACGGGCGGCGAGGCTCAGGCCGGCCTGGCCGCCGCCCACGATCACCACATCCGGTTGCTCCGTCACTCCCAGGGCCTGCCGCTCCCCCTCGCGGCGCTCAGCCCACGACTGCCGCCCGGGATGGACGCCGTGCTGGGCGCCGGCCGGCCGCCGCTCGCGCACCCGCTCCTCGTGGCCCTTCAGTTCATCGAGGGCGGTGAACAGGGTCCAGGCGCGGCCATCGCGCAGGCGCAAGTGGCCGCTGCAGCGCCCCACCCGCGTTTCGAAACCGAACCAGGCCTCCACCCGGCCGCCGGCCTCGCTGGCCTCGCCCCTGAGCTGGAAGCCATGGGGCGCCACATCCGCCAGGCGGGCCGCCAGCATGGCCGCGATGGCCTCGGGCCCCTCCTCGGTGCGGAGGTTCCAGGTGAACGCCACCAGATCGCGCCAGAAGCATTCCGGGCCAAACAGCGCCACCACGGCCTGGGGGTCGCCACCCGCCAAAGCAGCCGCGAACGAACTCAGCCACGCTTCGGCAGTGGTCGTGGGAGACGGGATCGGCGCCATTGAGAACGGAAGCGGGATGGACCAAGCCTGAACCGCCCCGCTGGTGAGATCGCCCGATGCAACCGTTCCACACAGTGGGGAAGGCGACGGATACCGGCTCCATGCCGCGGATACCCTGGCAGGCCTGAGGCCGGGGATCTGGGCACCATCGCCAGCCGCGCCCGATCGAGCATCGCAGGCTTCGGCATTGGCCCTGAGCCCACTCCCCGCACGGTGGCCACGCCGCCGCCGGGGCCGGAGGAGCAGCTGGTGGCCGAAACCCGACGGATCGAGGCGCTCTTCGCCCGAGAGAAACCCTTGGCAGCGGAGACGAGCATGGCGAAACGCCACCGCCCGGACAACCTGGCGCTCAGCCCCACAGCTGCACCAGTACCTCCCGCTGGCGCGGGCCATCAAGCCCCACCAACAGCACCGCCTGGTAACCCCCCAGCCCCAGCCGACCCGCCACCACCGGCAGGCTGAGGTGGTTGCCCAACAGCAGGGCGATCAGGTGGCTGTGGGCGTTGCGCGGCTCATCCGGGGCGATGTCGGGCCGCAGGTGCAGATCGTTGTGCAGCCAGGGCCGATCGGCCGGAACCAGCTCCAGGAAGAAGCGTTCGATATCGGCCAGCAGCCGCTCCTCGTTCTCGTTCACCACCAGTGCCGCCGAAACCCGACGGGTGGTGGTGTGCTGCCCGGCCGCCACCAGCAGGCCGTCACCCAAATCGGCGCGCTCCACCAAGGGCCTGAAGCGCGGCGGTGATGTCGTGGCAGCGGAACGGGCCGGCGGTGACCAGCTGCAGCCGGTAGGTGAGCAGGGTGGCCATGGGATGTCGCTGGTAGGCGGCATCCTCACCGGGGGAAGGCCGCGGCATCGCCGGCACGACGAGCATGGACCAGGGTTATCACAGAGAAACCGGAGAACCGCACGATGTCGCAGACCGTTCGCGTTCCTGGTCGTGCCTGCCTGCTGGGTGAACACTGCGACTGGTGGGGAGGAGCCAGCCTGACGGTGCCCCTGGAGCAGGGCATCCGGGTGAACGCCAATCCCGCCGAACGCGGCCTGCACCTGAAGACAACGCTTGAGGGCCAGACACTGGAGGGGCACTGGCCCATCGATGGCGGCGTCGATCCCGCAGGAGGTGCCCTGCGGTTCGTACCGGCAGCCGCCGCAGCGCTGCGAGCAAGGCAGATTGCCATCCCTGCCGTGCAGCTCACGGTGGAAGCCGATCTCCCCGCCGGGAGGGGGTTGTCGTCATCGGCGGCGTTCTGTGTGGCCGTGCTGGATGCCCTGGTCCGGCACGCCGGCTGCCGCCTGGAGGGTCGGGAGCTGGCGGCGCTGGCCACCCATGTGGAACGGGATCTGCTCGGCGTGGCCTGTGGCCCCCTCGATCCGATCGCCTGCGTGTCGCGCGAACCGATCCTGCTGCGCTGGGGGAACGACGGAGCCGTGTCGATCACAACGATCCAGCCGGCGCAGACCCTGCATCTGGTTGTGGCCTCTTTTGCAGCACCGCGAAACACAGACGCCATCCTGCAGGCGTTGCAAGACCACGCACGCGGCCAGGCAGCGTCAGACCTGGATCCCCAGGCGGTTGCGGCCGTGCGGGCAGCCTTGGCCACCTTTGCCGCTGAAGCCGAACAAGGAGCGGTGGCCCTGCGTGGCGGCGAGGCCACGGGCCTCGGGCGGGCGATGGATCGCTGTCAGCAGGCCTATGACCACATGGCTGCGCTGCTGCCAGCCCTGCACGCCCCGGCCCTGGCGCGGGCCGTGCAAGGGTTGAAGGCGGGCGGAGCGCTGGGGGCGAAGTTCAGCGGAGCGGGCGGCGATGGCAGCGTGATCGCCCTCTATCAGGACCCCCACGCAGCCCGAGAGGGGCAGGCGTGGATGGGTGGGCTGGAGGGCGTGCAGGCCTGGATCTGCAGGATCCAACGCCGGCCTGGGGCTCATGCAGCGGCAGCAGGCTGACAAAACCAGCGCGCGCATCATCGGCTGGCTCGATCTCAGCCACCCCGTGCCGCAACGGATGTGGGAGCGACGGCTGCGGGGCCATCGGGCCATGGACTATGCGCAGCTTGCAGATCAGCTATCGATGGCAAGAGCCTGGTCGAAACCTTCTCACAGACCTTCTCACATCCAAGGATGAAGGAGCATGAGACTGACTGCGGCACAGTCAGTTCAGCCCATCAATCGAGAAGCTTCCCAAGCTGAACGTCGCCGGTTCGAGTCCGGTCACCCGCTTGAGTCAGAGATGAATTCAATTTCAGAGCCGTACTTGGCCCTGAATGAAGAGCACTGAAGCAGGCCCTCAGGATCTGGGCTTGATCACCTGAAGAATCTGGGGGCCGATACTGCCGGCTCGGCGCTCGCAATCGAGGGATTTGAGTACAGCCTGGGCCGCTTCGACGAGATCACCACGTTGGGCAGCAGCTTCAGCACGGGATTCATGCTTGGCCGCATCGCGGAGGAACTGGCTTCGTTGCTCTGATCCTTTTGACATGGCGATCGAAGATCGCGTTTGAACCGCAAGCACAACAACAGATCAATCTTCAACCACTTTAACGCTTGAGCGAGAAGTTGGCTTGAAAGAGAGAGGAATCCAGACAGGAAGAGACAATTTCAGCTGTCAGGTGCCTGGCTCTTCGCCCAGACCACCGATGGCATCGATCTGTGAGCGCAGCTGGCCCGCCCGGCTGCTGTCCCCACGGCTGATGGCGATGGCCAGGGCGAATTCCAGTTTCTCAAGCTGATGGCCACCTTCGATGTAGCCAGGGCGGTGGACGGTGGACTGAGGTGCCAGAGACCCCCCGTTCCGGGGCAGGGGGCAGGCCGGATAGGTGCTGGCCATGGTTGTTTTTCTTTTCATTCTGCCACCCAGAAGCAGGTCACCGCCAGCTTGAGTGATATGGGCCTGAACGAAGCGTGGAACCCAGCCCGCCAGGTGGGGCGAACGTCCTAGGCGGCCAGGTCCAGCTCCTGCGGCGGGGCAGGCTCGACAGCCAACGGAGCTGACACCGGGGCAGACGTTTCGAGCAGCTGGCGGCAGTCCCGCAGCAGCACCTCCACATTGGAGAGAGCCTGGAGCTGATCGGGCTCCGGCTGCTGGTCTTCCTCCAGCGCCATCTCCAGCAGACCAAGCCGTTGCTCCAGGTGCACCAGCCGGTGCGACAAGGCCGCCACCGTCTGGGCGAGATCTTCCGCCGTGCGGGTGATGCGGAACGACACCGATTCAGGGGCCATGGCAATCGAACCAAGAAGGCCGATCACAACACAGAACCGCCCACCGCTCAAGCCATCTCCCAGACTGAGTCGTCCTGGCGTCACCTGCGGCCATGTCCAGCCTGGCCACTCTGGCGATCTACCTCCTGGCCGGCCTGGGCGGTGGCTTGCTCGCCCTGCGAACGGGGATTCCAGCGGCGCCCCTGGCGGGAGCCCTGCTCGGTGCGGGGCTGGTGAGCATGAGCGGGCGCTGGGATGTGGCCCACTGGCCCCCTGGGACCCGCACGGGCCTTGAGATCGCCATCGGCACGGTGATCGGCACCGGCCTCACCAGCGCAGCGCTGACGGAACTGCGGCAACTGTGGCGGCCGGCGATCCTGATCACCGTCACCCTGGTGGCCACCGGCCTGGTGGTTGGCCTCTGGAGCAGCCGGCTGCTGGGGGTGAGTCCGATCATCACCCTGCTGGGGGCTGCCCCCGGAGGCATCAGCGGCATGAGCCTGGTGGGCGCTGAATTCGGTGTCGGTGCCGCCGTGGCTGCCCTTCACGCGGTGCGGCTGATCACGGTGCTGCTGGTGGTGCCCATGGTGATCAGGCTGGTGCTGTCATTCACAGCTGGTCATTCCTCCAGTTGACAAACGCCAGTGCCGCCCCCTCGACAGTTCTGAGTCGACCGATACGTTGGTGCCCGATGCCTGGCTCCACGAACCGATTCGATGCTCTCCCGTCTCCTCTGCCCCTTCTCAACTTCAACGGCGCCGGCCAGAGACCGTAGCCGCAGGCTGAGATCGGCCCTGCGGGGGATCCTGGTGCCCACCCTGCTGCTCCTGGCGAGTCCGCTGCCCCTGCTGAGCCAACCGACGCGGCTGGCCCAGGTCAGTCAGCCGGGCCCCAGCGATCCAGGCAACAAGGGCGCAGAGGTGTACTGCTTCATGCGCAAGGCCGGCAATGACCACGAGGTGAGCTGGACCGCCGCCTACGCCCTGATCAAGCGCCAGAGCGCCAGTCTGTTCAAGACCTCGCCTGAACATGCCGCCGTGATGATCACCGAGGCCGTGGTGAATTCCCCCGATGCCTTCCCCGACTGCGGCCGCTTCATAGGAGCCCTCTATGGCAGTGAAAAACCCGCGCCACTGAGGACCGACATCCCAGCAAGTGGAAGCACTGGTCCTGTTCCCATCCCCAGCGGCGGCGGAACCACTCGCAATGACCGCTATTCCTACTGATTCCCTTCGCGCTGAATCCCCTCGGGCCCTCTGGTCCGCTCTGGCGCTGACCCTGGCCCTGGCCGGTTGTACCGCGGCGCCCCCCCCGACCACGGAATCGCCACGGCTGCGCCAGGACGAATGCCTCGATGAGGTCAAGGTGGATCGGCTCGATCAGGCCCTGGAGCGCTGCGACAAGGTGGTGCGTGCCTTCCCGCTTGAGGCCCGTCCCCTCAGTGACCGCTTCGTGATCCACACCCTCAGGGGCGAGCAGGCCAGGGCCTGCCAGGACATCGACAAGGCGGCGGAGCTGCTCAAGGCCACCAGCAACGGCAACCCCTCGAAGGATGCCGGCGATCCCCAGCTGGTCACCGACATCCGTGTGCGCCAGGAAAGCTGCCGCGACATTCCGGCGGCGGCGGCCCCCTGACTCACCAGGCCTCCAGTAACTGGCGCACCATCGCCGGCAGGGCCTGGCGGCGCAGGATCGCCTGACGGCCACCGAGGGCCAGGGCAATCCGCTCGGCCTTGCTGGCGATCAGCCCATCCACCAGCTGATCGGCCACCCCCAGCTGCAGCCAGTGGGCAGTGAGGGGACCGGCCATGCCGATGCGATGGGCCCGGTCCTCCGCCTGCTCGGTGTCGCCCGGGGTCCAGGGCCTCTCCAGCAGAACAACGTGACTGGCGCGGTGCAGGGTGAAGCCAAGGCCCGCGACTGCGAAGGTGGCCACCAGCAATGGCACCCGGCCCGCCTGGAAGCGCTCCACCTGGCGCTGCCGCTCCGGTGGCTTGAGACGGCCCGTGAGCACGGCACCACCCAGGCTCGCGGCCAGCCGCTCGGCAGGAGCCACGAAGGCCGTGAACACCACCACCGCGGCTCCACCCGCGAGCAACTGCGTGACCAGAGCCTGGGCCGCCGGCACCTTGTAGGCCGCGCCGATCTGCCTGAGGGCCGTGAGCATCGCCAGGGATTCAGCGTCGCGGCGCACCTCGCCGCGGGCGGCCCGCAGGCGGTAGTTCTCCACCCGCTGCTGCAGCTCATGCTCAAACCCCTGGGCCTGGCTGGCGTTGAGCGCCACGGGGCAGATCAGGCGGCGCTTGGGGGGAAGGTCGAGGCAATCCTGCTTGCGCCGATGCAGCACCAACGGCTGAATCAGCCGGTGCAGGTCCTCCAGACGTTCAGCCCCGCTGGCCTGCCAGTGGCGGCGCCCACCGCTTTCACGCCAATGGCCCTGGCAATAGGTCTGCTCAAAGCTGAGCTGATCCCGGCCGAGGGGATGATCGATCGCCGCCAGCAGGGGGAAGAGCTGCCGCGGGCGGCCGTTCTTCATCGGGGTGCCGCTCAGGAGCCAGATCGCCCGCAGGCGCGGGTGACGGGCCAGGCGCAGCAGGGCCCGGGTACGGGCCGCCGCCATGTTCTGGGCGAAATGGGCCTCATCCACAAGCAGCACGGTGCCGGCAGGGGGCAGCTCCGCCGGCAGCCGCGCCCAGCTGAACAGCTCCACAGCCAGTTCCAGGGCCAGGGACTCCTGCAGCCAGAAGCCGTGCAGACCCACCGGGGCCACCACGGCAATGCGGCAGTCGGCGCAACGGGAGAGGGCGCGGGCTGCCACCAAGGCTGTGAGGGTCTTGCCCAGGCCCATCGCATGGGCCAGGACAGCCCCACGGCGAGCCAGCAACCAGCGGGCCGCCGTGCGCTGGTGGCTGAACAGCTGCCGCCCGTCCGGCAGGGGGGCCTCCAGCTGGGCAGCCGCCATCAACTCACGATGCGGCTGCATGGGGGGCAGTGGCTGGCGCAGCCAGGTCTGCCACTGGGCCAGGCCGGGCTGGTTCGCAAAGCGCGCCCCCAGCAGAGCCTGCAACTGGCCTGCGGCCTCGAGCGGAAA
>NZ_JAGQBY010000104.1:0-11222 GCF_024345875.1 Synechococcus sp. EJ6-Ellesmere | reverse complement strand
AGGGCCTCGAAGCCGGTGAGCAGGGCCGAGCCGATCAACAGGCCGGCGAAGCCGAGCCGCAGTTTGCGCTCACTGAGCTGGGGGGCCAGCCGCTGGCCCAGTACGGCACCGGCGGCGCCGCCAGCCACCAGGGGCAGCATCATCCCGAGGCTGGCGGAGGGCCAGTGGCCCAGCGCCAGCAGGGCCACCAGGCTGTTGGTGCTGATCAGCAGCAGGCTGGTGCCGCTGGCCAGGTGCATCGGCAGGCCGGCCAGCAGCACCAGGGCGGGCACGATCGCAAAGCCGCCCCCCACGCCGGCAATGCCGGTGAGCAGACCCACCAGCACTCCCTGAGCGGCGAGGGCCTGGGGCGATCCAGCCGGCTTTGGGCTGGGCCGTCCCTCGTTGCTCTGGGCTGGTTTCGGCGGCCGCGTCAGTAGCCAGGAGGCCACCAGGGCCGCCACGGTGAACACCCCCAGTTGAATCGCCTCGGGGATCAGTTCGGCCTTCACCAGGCTGCCGCCGATCCAGGCGCCCGCCAGGGCCGGCACCCCCAGGATCAGCGCTGGCCGCAGGGCCACCTGGCCGCGGCGGATGTAGGGCCCCACATTGGCCAGGGCCAGCAGGGTCACCACCAGGAGCGAGAGCGGAACGGCCTCGCGGGTGGGCAGGCCCGCTCCGCTCACCAGCAGGGGCATGAGCAGGATCGAGCCACCGGCCCCCAGCACGGCCAGCAGAACGCCGATCAGGATCCCGCCAGCGAGCAGCAGCACCGCCGTGCCAAGGCCGAGGCCGATGATCACGCCTGCACCCGGTTCCAGGGCATGACCGCCAGCAGGCGGGCCATGCCGCAGAAGCCGCTGACACCGGCAAAGGTGAGGCCAGCCCCTACGAAGCCAGCCAGCCAGATCCAGCCCGGGGCGAGGGTCTGGCTGAGGATCACCCCGAGCAGCACCAGGCTGCCGGCGGCGATCTGCACCTGACGCATCAGCGGCAGGTGGGCGCCCTGGCGGCGCTTCATGGGCAGCCCCGCCTGCTGCCAGGCGCCCATGCCGCCCTCGAGGTCGGCGAGGGGATGGGGATGGCCCTCGCGCAGCAGGGCGGCCAGGCCCTTCTCACTGCGTTTGCCGCTCTGGCAGACCAGCACCAGCGGCCCCTCGGGGAGGCTGGTGCTGCCGAGGCGGGAAAGGGGGATGTTCTGGCTGCCGGGAATGTGGCCGCCCACGTATTCCATCGGCTCGCGCACATCGATGATGCTGATCTGTCCGCTCTCGACCCGGGCGGCGAGTTCCCTGGGGCTGAAGCGTGGGGTGGTGGTGGAAGACATGGTTCAGTCCTGGTTGATGGTGACCAGCGGATACCCGGCGGCGCGCCAGCTCAGCAGCCCGCCGCGCAGATTGGCCACCTGCTGGTGACCAGTCCGGAGCAGCTGCTGGGTGGCCAGAGCCGAGCGGCTGCCGGAATGACAGAGCACCACCGTGGGGGTGCCCGCTGGGATCTCGCCGGCCCGCTCCTCCAGCTCGGGAAGCGGAATCAGCAGGCTGCCGGCGATGTGGCCATCCGGGCCGTGGAACTCCTCGGCCGAGCGCACATCCACCAGGGTGATCTCATCACGGTGGGCGGCGACCCAGGCCGGGGCCAGTTCCGGCAGGCCGGCATAGCTGCGCCGGGTCGGTGCCCAGGCCGCGGCCCCATGGCCTGCGTCCTCCCTGGGTCTGCCGCTGCGCATGTTGGCTGGCAGGGCCTCGGCGATCCTGTGGGGATGGGGCAGCTTCATGGTCTGCATGTAGATCACGAAGTCGCGCTCATCGGCGCCGCCGCCGAGCCGGGCGTTGTAGGCCTTCTCCTCGGTCACGGAGGTGACGCTGCGGCCGGTGTAGTCGTGGGCGGGGTACAGCAGGCAGGACTCGGGCAGCGAGAGGATCTGCCCGGTGATCGAGCGGTAGAGGGCCTGGGCATTGCCCTGCTGGAAATCGCAGCGGCCGCAGCCCCTCACCAGCAGGGCATCGCCGGTGAAGGCCAGGCTGTGGTCGTCGAGCACGAAGCTGAGGCAGCCATCGGTGTGGCCGGGGGTGGCGCGCACCTCCAGCGCGCGTCCGCCGAAGGCCACCCGATCGCCGTGCCGCAGGGGCAGGGTCACGTTCTCGGCGCCGACGCCGGCGGCCAGGGCGATCGCGCTGCCTGTGGCGGCGTGCATCAGCCAGCTGCCGGTCACGTGGTCGGCGTGGGCGTGGGTGTCGAGGCAGGCCACCAGCTGGAGGCCCAGCTCCTGAATCAGGGCGAGATCACGGTCGTGCTGCTCGAAGACCGAATCGACCAGCAGGGCCTGGCCGCTGGTCACCTCGGCGATCAGGTAGGTGAAGGTGCCGGTGTCAGCATCGAAGAGCTGGCGGAAGAGCAGGGGGCTGCCGCCGGCAGCGGCAGCGAGGGAGAAGGAACTGGCGGGAGCGACGGCCATGGGGCCTGGATCGACAACTTTTATGAGCATAGCCGCATAGCCCAGGTCGGCAACGGATTTCAAGGCAGAACGCGCACCTCGATCGGGTTGCCGAGCAGACGGCTTTCGATTCACCGGCGGGGCACCGTCTCAAGGGCGGCGGTGCCTTCTCGGTAGTTGCCCTAGAATTATCAAGGCATTATGCCTTTAAAGTCATGGCTTCCAGGATCCACGTTCACGCTCGTCTGAAGCGAGGGTTGCTCGGCGTTCTGCCGTTGTTGTTGGCGTTCCTGCTGGGAGCAGCCCCAGCTCTGGCGGCGGACAGCTGGTCGCTCAACGATCGGGCGGGTCATCGCCTCAGTGCCCAGGTCTTCGAGCAGCCTTTCCCGGAGTACCCCTCAGGCCTGCGTATCCGCCTCACTGCCCTGGATGCCAAAACGACCCTGGATCACAGCGCTGATCTCGTGTTGAGCGATTCGATGGGTCAGGAATGGAGCTTGCCCAATCGCAGCGAGGAGATTGTTCCCAGGGATGGATCAGCGGTTCCGCCTCGAACGGCCCAGTTCGATCTCGATGCCTTGATGCCACGGCCCAGTGAAGCGCTCCCCCTCCACCTTGAGGTCCCAAGCAGCCAAGGTGTCCTGGATTTCAACCTCAGGCCCGAACAGGTCATGGAGCTCCACGCCATGGAATCCGTGCAGCGTCGCAGCGATCAGACCTGAGCGGAGTCTTCGGCCGCTGAGACTGCAGCCTCAGCGATGGGATGGGTGCCGATGCCCAGCAGGATGCAGACCATCAGGGTGAGGCCAACCTGCGCCGAGGCGATCGCAGCCCGGAGCTCACTGAGGCTGGGGCGATTGTTGCAAAGCCGTTCCATGGTTCCATTCAGGGCGAAGGGCATGGCGCCTCGGCAAGGGAAGAGGTCCGCGACGGCAGCATCGTCTCCAGCCTGGCCAGACGATCCATTGGCGAATCGGGAGCGATCCTGGAGATCCCGTCCTGCAGGGCCAACAGGTCAGGGCGCGAGCCGCTCGATGCTCCAGGGGTCTGCCGCGCCATCACCGCTGGGCCGGTAGCGGAAGCGATCGTGCAGGCGGTTCTCGCGGCCCTGCCAGAACTCGAACTCGAAGGGCACCACCCGCAGACCCCCCCAGGCCGGCGGCAGCGGCACCTCACCGCCGGCGAAGCGGCGCTGCATCGCCTGCCACTGGGCCTCCAGGATGGCGCGGGAGCCGATCACGGCGCTCTGCTGCGACACCCAGGCCCCGAGCCGGCTGCCGATCGGGCGCGAGAGGAAGTAGGCGAGCGATTCGGCGGCGCTGATCCGCTCGGCACGGCCCAGGATGGCCACCTGCCGCTCGAGCCCATACCAGGGAAACAGCAGGCTCACCTGGGGATGGGCGGCGATCTCGCTGGCCTTGCGGCTCTCGTAGTGGGTGAAGAACACGAAGCCCCGCGCGTCGAAGGCCTTGAGCAGAACGGTGCGGGCGCTTGGGCGGGTGCCATCGCTGGTGCCCAGCACCATGGCGTTGGGCTCGCTCAGCTCCGCCGCCACGGCCTGATCGAACCAGCGGCGGAACTGCGCCACCGGATCTGCCGCCAGATCGGCCCGCCGCAGGGCGGCCCGGCGGTAGTCGCGGCGCAGCTGGGCGGGATCGGTGGGGGCGGGGGACTCGCTCATGGCAGCTGATCGCAGAGGCTGGTCGCGCGTTAGAGGGGTGATGGGGCGCCGTCAGGCCCCCAAGGCACCAGGGGTTCCGGTCCCCTGAGGATCCAGTACAGAGAACCCGACAGCAGCGCACTGAACAAGCACCACACCGAGGTGAAGGCGTAGCCGTAGGCCAGGTGGGTGATCAGGAAGGCGCCGAGAATGCATCCGCCGAACCAGCGCAGCCTCCCAGAGCCGCTGAGCAGCAAAGGCGCGGTGATGAGCAGCCCATACACCGTGCTGCCGACACCCAGGTTGATCCAACCATTCGCCAGCAAGCTGGTGGTGTAGCTGAGCGATCCGTGCACCACGGCGGGTTGGAGCACGGAACCATCCAGCAGCAGCGGCAACCAGAGCCCTGCGCCCAGCAGCAGGCCCAGCACCAGCAAGATCTGCAGGAGGCGTCGCCGCAGGCCAGGCGGCGCCTGCCGGTTCAGACGCAACACGCACCAGGGAAACCACGCCAGCCAGAAGGCATAGGCGAAGAACAGGTAACCGAGCGCGGCGGGATGCACGAGCCAGCCGGGGCCACCGAGCGTCAGGCCAAGCCAGACCACACCCTCAAGGGCCTGTTGCACCGAGAAGAACAGGGGCGTGAGGGCCAGGGGCAGCAGGTCGCTGCGCTGCTGAGTCCGGCAATAGCGCACGGCCCCGATTCCCAGGGGCAACAGAGCGGCCGCTACCACGAAGCTGGCGCTGCTGGAGAAGCACATCGGCGTGAAGCCGTCTCCGGCAGCAAGCGTTTTCACCAGCTTGGCGCGGCTGAGCCTGCACCAGTCGTTAGCGTTGATGGCATTGCCCGCCTGCCTGAGGGCCACGCATTGGCAGGCGCAGTTGCTGCGGCAGAGGGATCGATCTGACCAACCCCTGGCATTCGGCCTGAGCGAGGCTGTTGTCATGGCAACCCTGATCCAGCTCTGGGCCGAGCCCCTCAGCGAACGACTCAGCCCGCCTGCGCCAGCGCCTGCTGCAGCTCGGGGATGAACACGGCGTACATGCCGCGCAGATCGCCCACCTTGAAGTCGAAGGCCTTGTCGTCGGGGTAATTCTCCGTCACGAAGGCCGGACGGCTGGCTCTGGTGCCGTGGCAGGCCAGGCAGCTGGGCTCCACGTTGATGCGGCGGTAGTAATTCACGCCGGCGCTCTGCCCGGCGCCGGCCGGCTCCCACAGGCCGGTGATCTCGGGATGGCGCTCCAGCAGATCGATCACCTGCTTCTCCTGAGGTCCGGCGGGAGCGTGGTCGGGGTTGCGGTACTTACTGGCCACCTGGCGCACCTGCCAGCCGTTCTCCTTGCCGATGGCCATCGCCCGCATCCCCACCGGCTTGCAGACCTCCTTCATCGTTTCCATGGTGGGCTCCTCGCTGCGGCCCTCGAGCGTGGAGGCCAGCGAGACCCGCATCCGGTCGAGTTGCTCCATCTCGGCCACCGCTCTCGGGAGGCCGGCTTGCTCACTCTGGGCGGCCAGGGCGGCGGTGGGAGCGGCGGTGAGCAGCAGGGCGCCGAGCACCACCATCAGCGTGCCGGTGGCGGCGGCCAGCCAGATCAGCCGCCTGAGGCGATGGATCAGGGCACGGCGCGGGGCCGCAGCGCATGGAAGGCGAGAAGAAAGGACAGTCATGGTGATTTCCGCTACGCGAAAGCGATGGAATGGGGGAAGGCTCAACGGAGAAAGGGCCTGGAGCAGGTCCAGGCCCTCGGCCATCAGCGAAGCGGCTGGGCGGGGGTCAAAGTCCCACTAACCGATCGCCGGCGCGATCAGCGCCACAGGGGTCAGATCAATCGCCGCAAGATCGAGCGGGAAGTTGTGCACGTTGCGCTCGTGCATCGCCTCGATGCCCAGACCACCGCGGTTGAGCACATCGGCCCAGGTGTTCACCACCCGGCCCTGGTGATCCACGATCGAGTGGTTGAAGTTGAGGCCGTTGAGGTTGAACGAGAAGCTGGCCACCGCCAGGGCCGCGAACCAGATGCCCACCACCGGCCAGGCGGCCAGGACAAAGTGCAGGCTGCGGCTGTTGTTGAACGAGGCGTACTGGAAGATCAGCCGGCCGAAGTAGCCGTGAGCGGCCACGATGTTGTAGGTCTCCTCTTCCTGGCCGAACTTGTAGCCCTTGTTGAGGGATTCGGTTTCCGTGGATTCCCGCACCAGTGAACTGGTGACGAGCGAGCCGTGCATGGCGGCGAACAGGGCACCACCGAAGACGCCGGCCACGCCGAGCATGTGAAAGGGGTGCATCAGCACGTTGTGCTCGGCCTGGAGCACCAGCATGAAGTTGAAGGTGCCGGAGATGCCGAGCGGCATGCCGTCGGAGAAGGAGCCCTGCCCGATCGAGTAGATCAGCAGCACGGCGCTGGCGGCGGCCACCGGAGCGGAATAGGCGACGGCGATCCAGGGGCGCATCCCCAGGCGGTAGCTGAGTTCCCACTCGCGGCCCATCCAGCAGAAGATCCCGATCAGGAAGTGGAAAATGATCAGCTGGTAGGGGCCGCCGTTGTAGAGCCACTCATCGAGGCTGGAGGCGGCCCAGATCGGGTAGAAGTGCAGGCCGATGGCGTTGCTGGAGGGAACAACCGCGGCGGTGATGATGTTGTTGCCGTAGAGCAGTCCGCCGGAGACCGGCTCACGGATGCCGTCGATGTCGACGGGTGGAGCGCCGACGAAGGCGATCAGGAAGCAGCAGGTGGCGGCGAGCAGGGTGGGGATCATCAGCACACCGAACCAGCCCACGTAAAGGCGGTTCTCGGTGCTGGTGACCCAGTCCTTGAAGGACTCCCAGGGCTGGCCGCGCCTGCGGCTGAGGGAGGTGGTGGTCATGGGATGACAACGACTGGACAGGGATGGGGCGATGGCGGTTTCAGCCCTTAGGCTCAACGTCAGGCCTTCATCCTTCTACAACGCTAGCGTTAGAACGCCCTAAGCACCTAAGCCTGCGATGCGTATCGATGCTCATTGTTCGCGGGCCGGCAGCAGGCCCTGGGCTGGTCGGTCCACGCGAGCCGCTGCCCGTTGGTGAGGTGGAGGAATCGTTAGGCCGACCCAGCGGGTCGAAACGGCTCCAGCGTGTCGCAGGCCGCCGGCTTCAGGATCCGCTCGCAAACCGGTGGAGCTTCTTGCCAGGGTTGCAGTGTTAACTTGAAAGATCGCTTCATTTTTTTGTCCGGCTTCGCACCGGCATTGGCTCAGCTAGGACATCGCAATGGAAAAACTCACGGCCGAAGGGCTTGAGGTCGTCAACGACCTGGCCCAGCGGTATGGCTTCAGCCAGGACGCCGTGTTGCACATGACCTTTGCCATGCTCAAGGGACGTGGCGGCATGGCCCAGTTCAACCACCCGGAATTCGCCGGCTCCGGGCAGTGGATGAACGGCGGGATGATGATGCTCGGAGACATGTTCAACCAGGGGCTCAAGGCCCGGGTCGATGGGCTCTGTCAGGGGCTCGCCGCAGCGATCTCCAGCCAGCCCGATCTCTTTCCCCGGGGCAGCTTCCAGTCGCAGAGCCAGAGCGGCGGTGGGCATCAGCTGCAGATGGGCGGCGGCATGGCGCCAATGCCACCAATGAGCTTTGGCTCCGGGGCGCTCTTCACCCCCGACCCCCAGGACACCTGGTGGCCCACGGAACTCGGAAGCCCCAGCTCAAGCGGCGCCCAGAATGAGGTGCGCTACGCCTATTTCCCGGCAGCCGGGCGTCTGGCGGTGAATGTCAACGGCAAGGTCAGCCTTTACGACACCAGCGGCCACCAGATCGCCGGGCTTTCCCAGCAGCAGGCCTCCGGCGGTGGGGTGATGTTCAGCACTGGCGCCGGCAGCATCAGCCTCACCCACCTGCCGTCGGTGAGCGCCCCGGCCGTGAAGACTCCGCCGTCGGCTGAGGCTCTTTCTGCTCCCCCTCCCTCTGCTCCGCCGGCCAGTCCCGAACCCGCCGCCACCGCCAGCAGTGGTGTTGGCGTTGGCGGCACAGATGTCTTCGCCACCCTCGAGCGCCTCGGAGACCTCATGCAGAAGGGCATCCTCACGGAGGATGAATTCGCCGCCAAAAAAGCCGAGCTGCTCAGCCGCCTCTAGCGCCAAGACGGCTAGCTCCACCACCGTGACGCCACCAGCGCCCGTCCCTGTCCACCCTTTTACAACGCTAGCGTTGAGACGCTCTAAGCGTGCAAGTCTGCGATGCGTCTCGATGCCCATGGCTCGCGGGCCCTGCTCGGGGCCTGCCTTGCCCTGCTGCTGGCCCTGGGCTGGTCGGCTCCGGCGGCAGCCACTGAGGTGATCGGCAGCTGGCGCGTCGTCGATGACGCTGGCCACGGCTGGGGTCTGAGCCTGTTCGAGCAGCCCGATCCCGCCTTTCCAGCGGGCTGGCGTCTCCGCCTCAATGCCCATGTCCCGGGCGTGGCGGCCGACCACGAGCGGCCCTTGCGCCTGCGCGACGGACTTGGTGGTGGCTGGACGCTGGCCAACTGCAGCGAGGAACTGGTGCCGCCTGGGGAGGCAGCGGTGCCCGCCAGCTCGGCCCAGTTCGATGCCGCCGGCCTCGATCCCAGGCCCAGCGCCGTGGCTCCCCTGCGGCTGGAGCTGCCCCTGGCCGATGGGAGCAGCATCGGGCTGACCCTCGGGAGCGACGTGGTGCCGGCCCTGCGGGCCCTGCCGTAACCCAAAAAAAAGAGGAGGGCCTACCACAGCCCGCCCCTCAGAACGTCTTACAAAATGTAACGTCTCCAGCGGGTTCAGCGTGGATTTCACTATGGGCATTTTTGCTCAATTTTCCGGCCCTGCCTGTCGACCTGCTCCAGCGCAAGGGTTCTCACCTGGCATCAGGTCTAGGTTGGGGCGGTTGCTTCGGGGGCTCGCCTTGCCCTGGTTCGTGAAGCTCGAGCAGGGTCTGGTCGACCGTGCCCATTTCGATGCGCATCTGCGTGACCACCTCGATTGGGTGGCTGATCTGCAGCGGCGAGGCCACAAGGCCAGCAGTGGTTACTGGCGCGAGCGCAAGGGCATGAACGGCGACGGTGCCGGTGGCATGTTGCTGTTCCAGGCCCGCGACTGGCAGGAGGCCGAGGCGATCGTCCAGAGCGATCCCCTGATCCGCTCCGGTTGTGTCAGCTGGGTTCTGCACGAGTGGCGGGTGGTAGCTGGTGTGATGCAGGAGGTCGCTCCGTCTCAGGCTCCCGGCCCATCGCAGGCTCCTGTCCCATGGTGAGCCTCTCGATCGCCAACACCGTCAGCGACCTGATCCAGGGAGATGTGAATGAGCATCTGCCCCTGGAGCGGATTCCCCTCGAGGGCGATGTGCTCGGTCTTGGCACCACCACCAGCTTCGACAACGGCGAGCTCACCTTCCTGCATCAGCCCGGTGCCGCCCGCACCCATCTCTACAAATGCCAGTCCCTCGATGGCGGCATCCGGCGGCTGCGCCCCGGAGACGGGGCCTCCCACTTTCCCTATGTGTGCTTCAGCGGCGATGCCAGTGCCCTGCGCCAGCCGGTGGATCTCGCCGGCCTGGGCCCCAGTGTCGGGGTGCCGCTGCAGGAGCTGGTGGGGCAGGCGATTACCGGCTCGATTGCGGCTGGCCGGATGGAGCCAGCGCCGATCGTGGGGGTCCGGCTTCGGGCCACCTGGAGCAGCCTGGTGATCACGGTGGCGTCCAAGCTCTGCATGGGCCAGCGACGTCGCAACACGGACGCCGTGGATCCAGACGCGGCCGCGAGCCTCTATTCCAGCCTTCAGCACTACCGCCTGGCGGCGCAGGATCCTGGCGATCCGGCCGATCCGATCCACTACCTCGGCCGGAGCCTGGAGTGGGAGTGCTGCGGCTTCTGGGACACCCGGCCCGAGAGCGGACGCGTCACCGTGCCGGCGGTGGGCGCCCATCTGCACCTGCACGGCTGCAGCAGCGACCTGCGCCACGGAGGCCACCTGCACCATGAGCATGCGGGCACCCGGCTTTTGCGGCTCGACTCCCTGGCCCTCTACCCCTTCAAGGAGTTGTGCAGCCTCGGGGCCGATCTGGCGGTGGAGCGGGCGAGCTACGGCGCCGGCGTGCTGCGGTTCGCCATCACCAACCGGGGCTCGCTCGATGTGAGCGATGTGGGCGTGGCGGTGGTGATCGACGACCGCTATTCCGGCCACCGCTACCTGCGCCTGCCCTGGCTGGCCGCCGGCGCCGAGGAATCCTTCGCCCTGGCGCTCGAACTGGCGCCCGGAGCCCATGAACTGCTGGTGCTGGCGGATCCGGAGCGCCAGGTGCTCGAACCCCAGGCCCTGTGGGAGAACAACCGGGCCCGGTTGCAGGTGGTGGTCTGAGCGGCAGCGCGCTGCCTAAGTTGATGCCCTCCCATGGCCTCTCCAGCTGTGACCCCTGGCTCCGCGGGCAGCACGGGCCGTTCAGGCCTGCGCCGCTGGTTGATCGGTGAGCCCCTGCCCACCAGCGCCCATGCCGAGGAGCGCCTCAGCAACGGCGAAGCCCTGGCGATCCTCAGCTCCGATGCCCTCTCTTCGGTGGCCTATGCCAGCCAGGAGATCCTGCTGGTGCTGAGCCTGGCCGGTGCTGCCGCCCTCAGCCTCTCGGTGCCGATCACGGGCCTGATCGTGGCGCTGATGCTGGTGGTGGCGATCAGCTACCGCCAGACGATCAAGGCCTATCCCCATGGGGGAGGGTCCTATCGGGTCTCCCACGACAACCTGGGGGTGATGCCAGGCCTGGTTGCCGGGGCTTCCCTGGCGATCGACTACGTGTTGACCGTGTCGGTGAGCGTGGCGGCCGGCATCGCCGCGATCACTTCCCTGCTGCCGCAGCTGGCTGCGGAGCGGATACCGCTCTGCCTGCTGGCGGTGGTGCTGCTGATGCTGGTGAACCTGCGCGGCGTGCGCTCCAGTGCTCGCCTGCTCAGCCTGCCCACCTTCCTGTTCATGGGCCTCGTGCTCACCCTGGTGGTGCTGGGGCTGGCGAAGCTCAGGCTCGGCTTGCTGCCGCCGCTCGACGCCGCTGATCAGGCCCGCCAGCTGGCTCAGGTTCAGGGGGGCGAGCTGGCGGTTCTGGGGCCGGTGCGGCTGATGCGTGCCTTCAGCTCCGGTTGCGCGGCCCTCACGGGCATCGAGGGCA
>NZ_JAGQBY010000103.1:0-11281 GCF_024345875.1 Synechococcus sp. EJ6-Ellesmere | reverse complement strand
AGGGTCACGGGCCTGCCCACCCCTTGCAACGCTGGCCGCTGAGCGGAACGTCTGAGGTGCGCGCTCAACCCCGGCTACGCCGGGGTTGAGGTCCCCAGGGATTTACACCAACACAGGGGACGCAAACGATCCAGGCCCTGCGCCAGCTGCTGGAGGCAGTCGAACTTGAGGGTGTGCTGGTGCAAGCCGACGCGCTGCATGCGAACCGCCCTTTTTCCTCTACCTCGCCCAGCGCGGCGCCGACTTCCTGATCGCCGTCAAACACGGCCGCCGCAGGGGATTTCGCTTGATCAGAGACCGGCTCACCTACGGCCGGCGGATCCCCTGGCGCACGAGCAAGCGGGAAATCAAACGGGGCCGCGACATCACCTGGGACTTGCGGGCCAAGCCGGCTCCGGAGTGGGTGATGGAGCAGTGGCCGGGCAGCGCGACGATCATCGCCGTGCGCAGCCATGGCACCCGCGAGGGCAAGCCGCAAGACGAGACCCGTTACTACGTCACGAGTTTGCGCGCTGGGGCCAAGGCCTTGCTCAAAGCCATCCGGCAGCGCTGGTCGATCGAGAACAGCTGGCACTGGGTGCGGGATGTGACGCTGCGGGAAGACGCCCACCGCTACCGGGAGGACAACGGCGTTCAGATCCTGGCCACGCTGCGCAGCATGGCGATCAATGCCCTGCGGCTCGATGGGATCTGGTCGATCACCGAGGGGATCGCAGCCCTGGCTCACGACATCAAAGGGTTGCTCAGGCTGCTGGGCTGGAGGCCAGCGGCGGAGACGCCCTCAGGATGACTTCTAATAGGCCCTGACTCTGGCAGGCCGTTAGTATGGGTTGTATGGGCTAAGAGACTCTTATCCCATGACCCGAAAGCTGAGCTGCAGCAAACAGAATAGTAGGATAGTTTCTCAAAGCTTGTTACGTGGCCGCATACAATGCCATGCGTGTCGTTCAGCTTTGTATTTCCTGCTTGTAGCCTGCTCTGGAAATCCTGACAGGTAGCCAATGCTTGCATAATCATTAAAACTTTAAACGCTGGTACGGCCGCGTCCACATCAAGTAGCTGACCGATGGCTCTAGGGGCCAACACCAGGTTTCTTATTCTCCTACTTCTTTCAGTAGGAAGAAGTGATGTCTTTGTGTGCTGCTTTTCACGCCTAGAGAACAGTTCAGAACACTGACGAGATCCATAACAAGAGCAGTGTCAACTATTGAAGATTCATTATCAATCATACGCTTGTAGGCCAATAGTGTTAAATGAATTTCCATCTGACCAGACAACTATAATTCATGAATGCTATAAGTTCTATTCATAAGCTCATAACAAACTACTAGCAAACCTGATCCTAGTCATGAAAATGCATCAGAACAGTCCACAAAAAATCCTGATTGATGAGGGTGGGTTTAATGGAACCGCCACACTAGCGGCCCTTGATCCAATATTTGAGTTTGACAAGATCTTCACAATAGAACCCTCTGCTAGACTCGTATCAAAGATAAAAAATAAAATAAGTGACCCCAGGGTAACGGTCCTTAAATGCGCACTCTCAAATAAGACAGCCACGTCAAGCTTTTTCAACTCTGGTAATCCTGGTGGATCTGTATATCAACAAGCACCAGCATTTGGTTCTGAAGGGGTTGGCAACCAATCTATCGTCCAGCTTGTTGATGCATCATTATTTGTAGATATATTCATTAATAACAACGATTTAGTATTTATGAAGCTCAATTGCGAAGGCAGTGAAGTCGACATACTTGAGTCACTTCTTCTAAGCGGAAAAATCAGCAGAATCAAGAATATGTTAATTGACCTTGATGCGCTGAAGATTGAGTCTGAGGTTGATAGGGCATTGAAAATTATGGCCTCAGTCAGGCAAAGTGGTGCGAGCTTTTTCACGCCAGAAGAAGTTCAGTTTAATATGGTCACAAACTATGGAGGCATTCACAATTGGCTACAAAGAGCTGGTGCTGAATCCAAGAAATCAATTCTATTACGGAAGATAAAGTCGATTCTATATAACATTAATATCTTTTTAAATCATCCAGACTGCAACGGATATCACAAGATGCTGCTACTTCGTAAGTTTCCGTTTTTAAAAGTCTTAGCCAAATCGAATCGGAGAAAAGAATAATAGATGCAAAGAGAATTGACTATAAAGAATAATATGCAGGTGATAATTTCTCTGTAAATTATTTTTTCCTAGATATCTTAGCAATTTGCTTTCCTTGAGGAAGTTCTATGAATCAATTCGGTGAGGAATCTAGCTTCTCAACTAGTATATTGGATATCCTTGTTCCTCAGCCTTGCCCCTTTAAATTAGTGCGCATTGGGGGGAAAAGTGATGGATCCTATTTAGTGCCCGATCATCTCGAGGGAATCACAGCCTGCTATTCGCCAGGCGTTGACAATTTTAAGGACTTTGAAGATAACCTAACTCTAAACTACAAAATTAAGTGCCACCTTCTTGACAAGAGTAGTGACCCTAGCTTATTTAGGACGCCACTCATCCCATTATTTCAGACTTTTGATAAGCTCTATTTGGGGAGCAGCGATACAGCAGACCAAATCTCGCTTCAGGCTTTTGTGGGGAAATATTCACGGGAAGATGAAAATGAACTAATGCTCCAAATGGATATAGAAGGAGCAGAGTATAATGTTCTCAATAGTGCTAGCTCTAGTCTCTTGAGCAGGTTCCGGATTATTGTAATTGAGTTTCATGGCCTCGAGAGCTTACAAAATGATGATATTGACTTAGCCTATATTGAAAATGCTTTTTCTCGTTTAGCTCAACAACATACCTGTGTACATATTCATTTTAACAACAACTCTACCGAGTATATAGATATAGCTTCAAAGCGAAATTTTTCATCACTATGTGAGGCTACCTTCCTTCGTAATGACTGCTTTAGAACAAAGACAATCGTAAATTCAATTCACTTACCACACCCTGGGGATATCTCTCTGAATGTAGCCGATCGGCCACCTATCCATCCAAATCGAGCCTGGGTAAATGGGAAAAGCACTCCGTCAGCAGAGTTAAAACGTGCTTATGACAGCCTTCTATTTCTTGAGCACGGCTTCAGAAAAGATATTTCCAGCATGCATAGTACCTCAAGCCGAGATGCCTCGGTGATTGTGTCAAAGGTAATTAATCTAAGCAGTTTACATTTGCAAGCCCTTTTGCTACGAGTGATCAGGCGTTTGATCAATGTAGAGCTGTTTCTAATGCGTAAATGATTATATTTCGAACTTCTGGGGGAAGGCTTGGCAACCAGCTTTTTCAGCTAGCTTATGCCTTGAGTATTGCTAAGCCTAGGGAGAGAGTCCTAATAACTGATATTCAAGAGGTAAATAAGTATTTTACAGTTCCTGCCAATGTCCGCGATATATCTTCTTGGAACAGAGTAAAGATAAGGTCGTTAATATTCACATCTTTGGCTAGTGCTTCACTCTTGGGCTTTGGAACCTTCATCAAAGAATCTGATTATTCCAGGAAATCGGTAAAAACAGTTAATAGATTTAAGTTGCCACTAAACTTTTCATACATTGACAGTGGATGGTTTCAAGACTGGGAGCTTGCTAAAGTGCTAGAACAAAACGGCGTAGGCTTAAAGCCAGACATCGAAGATATTGCGGAGGAATGGATTAAAAAAAATGGTCTTGAAAACAAAAAGTTTAATTTTTGCCATATTAGACGAACTGATTATGCTAACCACCTAGGCGGGATAACCCTTCCGCTTACATACTATCAAGATGCTCTTGCCAGGCTGATGAAGTACGACGATGGTACCCCTTTACTGATTACAGGTGATGATTATGATTTTGCGAAGCTGGCGTTTAAGGATCTGCCAAGAGCAACTATTTTTTCAGAGCCTCCAGGCCTCACCCTAGCGATTCTGCAACGAGCAACTAATGGAATAATATCAAACTCAACCTTTGGATGGTGGGCCGGTTATTTAGCAAGCAAGAACGGTGGCAGTATATATGCACCAAAGTATTTTATGGGCTGGAAACTAAGAGAAAATATACCTGCAGCCTTGGTTTATCCCGGTTTCAAGTGGCTCGATGTCTTAGCTGAGCCAGATAAATGAAAATCTGTTTTATACAGCCAGAGTTCAAGGGATTTGGTGGTGGTATTAGAATATACCATGAATACTTTATTCAAAATCTGAATCCTGGTGATCAATGCCTATTCCTCATTGGTTCTGGTTCAGTAGCTGAAAAGTCTGAGTTTGAAATTAATCACACACCTAGTATTACAGAAGTACGTCTTGGGATTGCGCGTCTTAATAAGTGGAAGCGAAGTTTTCAACGCTACTCAATGTTTCCTACAATACAAGCCGATTTAGCGGCAAGTTGGGCGCTAAGGGAGCTTGCGGAGGCTTGGGAGCCTGATGTTGTTGAAATCGCCGATATTAGCCTCCTATACGCCGCCTGGTTATCCAGTAATCCCGTCCCGTGGTTCGTGCAAAGCCATGGGAGCACTGCGCAACTTCTGCAAAATGATCCCTTAAAAGGCCAAGAACCGATTTCCCAATTGGCATCTCTACTAGAATGCAATACCCTTAGACATGTTCCGTTTCTTGCGACATCAAACCCAAAAAGCCGTGATACATGGGAAAACTTAATCGGACTGCGTGAGATTGATGTGGTTGCCCCAGGGTGGGCTATGCCTCAATCACTTTGTCATTCTCCAATTGCCAATACTAATATAGATAGTGTTGTGCGCATCTTTGGTCGGTTTCAATCATGGAAGGGTGCTCTGGTTGTGTCCGAAGCGATAAGCAAGCTTGACAGTATATCTCTCAACGTAGAGTGGTATGGATTGAACATGCCGTATAATGATTGTAACACTTCGATGTTAGACGAGGTACTCTCTAAGTTTGCAGGCATCAATCAAAAACTTGTTTTAAAAGAGCCTGTTTTGCCAGCTGAGGTATATAAGCTGCAATCGAAAGCCCTCTTCAACCTTGTTCCATCCTCTTGGGATGTCATGAACTTTAGCGCTATTGAGGCAATGGCATCTGGCAGGCCATTGATCATTTCCGATGGAGCTGGTGCAAGTTGTTTTATCGAAGATGGAGTAAGTGGGCTGATTTTTAAGGCTGGAGACGCCAGCAGCCTATGTGAGAGCATCATTAAAATGATGGATACTTCTGAAGTGGATAGGCTTAAAATGGCTAGCCGTGCCCAAAAAACTGTTCAAAAGCTATTCGATCCAGCGAGGCAAGCACAAGAGAGATATGAATATTTCCAACATCTCATAAATTATTGGCCCTTAAAAGGAGTTAGCAAAGTTCCTCTTTGGGTTGAGCAGTCGGTTTCACCAATGCCCGTTCATTCCGACCAGCCATGGGCTCTTCTTGATAATTTACCACTCAAAGGCTTGCTCCAATATACTTTAAAACGTTTAAGAGCAAAATTTTCTAAATCTGGCATATGAGCATTGCTCTTTGTATCCCCGCTTACAATGCAGCGGATTGCCTGCCAAGGCTTTTGAAATCCGCATTAGGGCAGACAAAACTTTTTAATGAGATATGGGTTTATGACGATTGCTCAGTTGACAAAACTGCATCTGTAGCCTCTGGATTCGGAGCTCAAGTTATTCGTGGTGCGATTAATAAAGGATGTAGTCATGGCAAAAATGCCTTAGTTAATGCAGTTTCTTCTGAATGGATTCACTTTCACGACGCTGACGATGACCTACTCCCAAGTTTTGTGAAACTCGCGCAAAGATGGGTTGAAAAAGACTGTGCTGATGTCATTTTGTTTAACTACAACAATCTCGAGGAGGGAACGGGAAGGCTGCTTGGTCATCGCATCTTCGATCCAATTCTTCTCGAAAAAGACCCGAGAGCCTATGCAATTTCAGAGCAGATAAACCCGTTCTGCGGCCTTTACCGCAAAAGTGCTTATCTAGAAGCTGGCGGCTATGATGAAGACCCAGCGGTTTTATATAATGAAGATGTGGCCTTCCATATCCGGCTAGCTTTTGCTGGTTTGAAGTTTGCTGTAGAGCCTGAGGTGGCTATTATTAATTATACCTCATCATCTTCTATGTCGCAATCCAACAAATTGGGTTGCCTGCAAGCCCATCTAGCAGTGCTTGTCAAAACAGCAGAACATCCGGAGGCCCATCTCTACTATCATCTAGTTGCAAAAAAATTATGGCATGTTGCCGGCCTACTAGGCTCCTACCTGGATTGGAACTCTGCCGATCGCGCTATTGATATGGCCATAAACTTGGCACCTCTTCAGGCAGCGGAATTGAATCCATGGCTGATAAAAGCTTGCCAAGTCTCGCCCCACTTGACCTATCGGCTGAGGGAAGCATCTAGTCGCCTCTTCAAACCAGCACTTCGATCGGGGTATCCCCGGCGAGGCCGAGACTGAGCATTGATCGTCACACAGCCCCTGGTCTCGGTGTTGATCCCAATGTTCAATGCCGAGCGCTTCATCACCGAAACACTGGCTTCGCTTAGGCATCAGAGCCACAGCCATCTTGAAATTATCGTTGTTGACGACGGGTCAAAAGATGGCAGCACAGACCTGGTGGAGGCATGGGGCGATCCCAGGCTCACCCTCGTGCGTCAAAGCAATGCAGGGCAAACCGCTGCTCTTAATACTGCCCTGCGCCATTGCCATGGCAACTATGTGCAATACCTCGATGCCGACGATCTGATCTCACCCAACAAAATCGCCTTGCAGATCGCGAGGCTGCAGGGGAAACCACAATGCATAGCATCCGCGGAATGGGCCCGCTTCAGCAGCGAGCCCACTGAGGCACGATTCGACCCGGAAGCCGTGTGGACAGATCTCGACCCGCTGGATTGGTTAGCTGGCTCCAGAGCGCAAGGGGGCGGAATGCTGTTCCCAGCCCTCTGGTTGCTCCCCCGTCAATTGGTAGAAGCCACAGGGCCCTGGCAGGAAGATCTCTGCTTGAACAACGACGCTGAGTACTTCACCCGTGCTCTCTTGAAGGCCGAAAGGGTGCTGTTCTGCCCAGGAGCCCGCTGCTACTACCGCAGCGGCATCAGAGGAAGTTTGTCGGGTCACAAAACTATCAAAGCCTGGCAATCCCAATTCAAAGTCAACGCCCTCTGCGAGCAAGCCGTGCGCCAACGGGAAGACAGCGACCGCATCCGCCGCGGCTTTGCCCTCAGCTGGCAGATCCTAGCCCACAGCTGCTACCCCTACCATCCGGAGCTGGCTGAGCAAGCGCTCGAGCGAGCCAAAGCCCTTCATTCCGCTGAAATCTTCCCCGAAGGAGGGTCTGCCTTCCTACTGGCGTCCAAGGTGCTGGGCTGGCGCCTCGCACGCCGGATGCAGGTGCTCAGCGGCCGGCCATGAACAAAACACTTGCAGATCAACCGCTGCGCATCGCGATCACTGCCGATCCGGAACTGCCGGTGCCGCCTGAGCTCTATGGCGGTATTGAGAGGATGATAGATGGCCTGGTGCGGGAATTGGTTAGCCGGGGCCATAGTGTCACGCTGTTCGCCCATCCAGCCTCCAAATCCCCTTGCACGCTTGTGGGCTGGCCTGGCGCCACCAGCTCATCCTTCCGCGACACCATGGCAAACATGGCTGTTCTGGCCAAGGGAGTGGCTTCAGGCAGCTTTGATCTGCTCCACTCCTTCTCAAGGCTGGCCTATCTCGGGCCATTGCTGCCGTGGCCGATCCCCAAACTGATGACCTATCAGCGACCCGTGACCCGCCGCACCGTGCAGCTCAGCCATGCGTTGAGCCGCGGCACTCTGAAGTTCTCCGCCATCAGCGCCTGGATGCAGGCCCCTGTGGCAGACATTGGCCGCTGGCATGTGGTGCCGAATGGCGTTGATCTCTCCATCTTCCCCTTTGTGGCAGATCCAGGCCCGGAGGCACCGCTGGTGTTCCTGGGCAGATTGGAGGAGATCAAGGGCCCCCACCTAGCGATCGAAGCCGCCAAACGTAGCGGCCTGCCATTAGTGCTGGCCGGCAATGTTGCAACGGAACATCAGCGCTGGGTGGAGGAGCACGTGTTGGCACAGCTCGATCCTCCCCACATCCGCTATGTGGGCCCGGCGAACGACATCCAGAAAGCTGCATTGCTGGGCAGCAGCCGGGCTCTGCTGATGCCGATCCTCTGGGATGAACCTTTCGGCATCGTGATGGCCGAAGCCATGGCCTGCGGCACCCCGGTGCTCGGATTGAACCGCGGCGCCGTTCCCGAGGTGGTAGAGCACGGGGTTACCGGCTTTGTGGCCAACTCCCTGCCGGAGTTGATCGCGCAGCTACCAGGGCTGGCCAACCTCGATCGGGCGGCCAGCCGAAGGAACGTAGAGCGGCTTTACAGCAGTGGCGCCATGGCTGATGGCTATCTGCGCGTTTATCAGTCGATGTTAAAAAAGTCAAATAAATTCTAATCACTTCTACCTCCTTGCCACCGAAGCAAAATCATTCATCGCCGTCATATTCCAGCACCAATTGGGCATATTTCACCGATACTTATAACAGCGTAGAATAATTGTAACTATTTTTCGTAAAAACCATAAAAATCCAGTTAACAAGTTCTTCTTTTTTATCGCAAAAGCGAATTAAAAAGGCATATAGTGGTATTAAAGTAAAAAAATCTAAACAAAGCTTAAACAAAGCTGTATATTGTTTATACATCTTAAATATACATTCCATCTTATGATAAATCAAATGCCACAATCCCGCCCCTCGCTATTCAGAACTATCTTGAACCTTTTGATAAACCCATACAGGCTTAATGATTCTGCTCTCTACTCGCTCTACCTAAGGATCAGATATCCGAGTTATCACTACCAAAAGCATAAGGAAAAGATTTTTTACGCACGATTAATCGAAGAAAACGGTGGTGATTTAGTCTTCGATATCGGTGCTAACAGCGGCCAAAAGGCAGCTCTATTCAGAAAATACTCCAAGCAGGTAATTTGCGTTGAACCTGATCCTTCAGCTATTGAACAGCTCCAGGCACGCTTCGCTGATTCCAGCGACGTCGTCGTTGTGCATAAAGGTGTAGGATCTGCTACTGCAGAATTAACTTTTTATAGCCTTGGGCCCGCTAGCCCCCTTAATTCATTTTCACGGCAGTGGTCGGAGGCCCACGCTGGACAAGTAGCAGCCTCTGAATTAAAAGTAGAGATGGTAACTCTAGATCATCTAATTACTACCTACGGAGAGCCGTCATATATTAAGATTGATGTTGAAGGTTACGAGCTTGAAGCACTGCAAGGGCTTACTCTTCCAATACAACTACTAAGCTTTGAGTGCAATCTAAGTCATTTTCGACACCAAACGCTCGAATGCATCGCATACTTAGATAAACTTCAAGCAGGTATGTTCAACTACTCTAAAAGTGAACCGCCAATCGATTTTGAATCTAGCCAGTGGTTGCATGGCCCTGAAATGGCGGAAGTTGTGGCTTGTGCCAATCATGATTATATGGAAATCTACTTTCAGAGCACCAAGTTAAAACTCAACTAGCCCTAAGATGAGTGCATTGCAAAAGAGTTATAATATGCGCCCAGTTCACCGTAATTAATCACACAATATTCGATTTATGCAACCTTTGCTGTATTGCATATATTGATCCGTGCATATAACCATTCGTGGCTAACGTATTTCGCAGCATATTTTAGCTTAATCATTTCCAATATCCGTCAACCGTTAATTAATTCTGATATGCCATGAATAAGTTGATTCATTCTATTAACAGTAATATTCTTTTTGTTTCCAATGCTGACTACTTAAAGCCGAATGGCGGAGGAGTTCAGTGGTGCACGAATGAATATCTTAAAATGATGGAAGCCTCTAATTTAAATATATCAATATGCAGCTACTCCTCAGATATGAACTTATTCTCTAGGGTTAAGCGCAGGCTTTTGCCACAACCCTTTAAAGGAATAGTTCCTAAATCGGCCATTTCCGAGATCATTTCAATCACCAGAGCTCGAAAGATTAGTTTCATCGCGCTAAACAATACTGAAGCGTGTTCCCTGGCATCTCAGATCAGAGAAATAGATAAGCAGATAAAAATTCTTTTTTTATCGCATGGTGCCGAAATCGTAGACTTAGTTAATCAAATACGGATTGATCCAAAGAGCATCTCTAGACTAAAACGTTCGCCTCATTGGATAGGAAGGACGCTGCGCGATGAAATTTATCAACGCCAATCTCTTGATGGGGCAATATGCATTTCTAAAGAGGACGTTCAATTTGAACGATGGCTTGGTTCAAGAAATACCCTATTTATCCCTAGAAGTATACATATCAACCTTCTGCCTAACCGGGCCAAGAAACATAGAATGGGTATAGTTTCAACTCTGGATCACGTGCCTAATCGCTCGGGAATTATAGAATTAGCCAATGCCATGACAAATTCGAACATCCAAATTAGACTTGTTGGCGGGCCAACATCTATTGGAGAGAAATTAGCAAGTTTATTTAAATCTATATATTATTGTGGACGCTTATCAGATTCTGACCTTAAGATCGAAGCATCTACTTGGAGGGCTTTTGCGAACCCAATTTTCTGTCAAGCTCGAGGAGCAAGCACCAAAGTTGCTACAGCTCTCGGCTGGGGAATCCCCGTATTAACAACACCTCAAGGAGCAAGAGGCTATGAATGGGATACTGAGGCACTGCCACTTGCATCCTCTCCCAAGGATTTAGCTAGATTAGTGCAAATGGTAGTTTCCGACAATTGCAGATCTACTTGGAGAGATAGGACTTTGCATGTTGCATCACTTGCTCCATCAATAGATGCACAAGCCAGCCTCTTTCGAGACTTCTTGTCTAAGTTCTAATCCTCTCGGTTAAAATACTTATTTATCGCTTGTGCCCAGGGCCGCCTAAAAGTCTGTCTGCATAGCCCTTGGCGGGTCTGCCAGCATTGGGTTTGGTCAGCGGGATTTCTACCTGCTAATGGTCGAAACTCGTTCTACTGCAGTCGATCAAAGTGTTCCGGATGACCTGATCAGCTTCCTCAAGGCCATCCCAGATGGCCGCTACCGCCGTGGGGTGCGCTACCCCCAGTGGTTCCTGCTGCTGGTGGCGGTGGTGGGATCCTGAGCGGCTGCCGCAGCTCCCGTGATCTGGAGGCTTTTGCCCGCCGGCACCGGGAGGCTCTCAACCAAGCGCTGGCCCTGGATTTGGCCGCGTCCCTTGGAATGGTGTAAATCCTGAGGCCCGATTGCCCTGGACTGAGGGAGAACAGGGGTGAATGACGGGCTGTCATTCTTGAGGCGCATGTGCACCTCGTTGTTTCACGATGAATCCC
>NZ_JAGQBY010000102.1:0-11313 GCF_024345875.1 Synechococcus sp. EJ6-Ellesmere | reverse complement strand
TCGCCGAGAAGCTGCCGTAGCCGCCGTTGCTGCTGTCATTGGTGTAGGCGCTCTCGAGGCCCAGTTGCAGGCGGGCGGAGCTGCTGCTGGAGTTGTAGCCCTGAACCTTGGAGCTGTTCGAGAAGCTCAGCAGCACCGGCGTCTGCGGATGGCCCAGCCGCCAGACATAGCCGTAGGTGATGGAGCCTGTCGCGGCGCTGTGATCCTTGATGAGCGACAGCGGCACCAGGGCATTGGCCGGTGTGGCATTCACCTCCGCCGAGAAGGCCGTGAAGGCTTCCGCAAGCTTGAGGCCCGGATCAGTGGCCAGCTTGCTGGTCCAGTTCCAGAGCGGCCATTGGAGGGCAGAGCAGGTGAGGGGCATCGGTTCAGATCGTCGGGTCCTTGAGCCGCACCACCAGCCGTGACGGGCCGAGTTGCAACCACTCGCTGCCATCAGCCGGCTTGATGTAGCCGAGGCTGGTAAAGGTGCGGTTGTAGAGCGCCAGGTCCGCCGGCAACGCCACCGGGTCCCACCACTGCACCGGCGGCAGCGGCGTGGTGAAGACGATCGTCGGGGTGAGCGGCACCCACTGGGCCGGGCGCACCAGCATCAACGGAAACCCCGATGAGAAGAAGTCAGCGCGGAAGGCGGTGGAGAGCAGCACCTGGGGCCGCGCCAGGTTCCAGGCCACCGTGGCGATCACGCCGGCCATGTCGGTGAGCGAGAGGTGCCACTGAGCGGAGACCACGTCCTTGGCGATCAGCAAGGCCACCGCCTGGCGGTTGGAGAAGGAGTGCTGGGAGAAGGCAAAGCAGAAGAACTCCTGCCCTGCCGCCAGGGAGGAGGCCACCACCGCGCCCAGGGGCAGGGGTTGAGGGGGCAGGGTGATCAGGGAGCTGGTGGTGCCCACCCCGCCCGTGAGGTTGCCGTGGCCGCCCAAGGCCGTCCCCGGCGAGAAGCCCGATGCCAGACCCGCGTGGGTCGTCACCGCGCCTGTGCTCAGATTCGCCACCCACTGGCTGATCAGCTCCACCGGCTGGCCACCGCTGAGCGCCGCGAGCCGTGCCTTGATCGTCCAGCCGCAGAAGCCCGGCGACCCTGCCGGGCCTGTCATCACACTCAGCAGTTGGGTGGGGTTCTGGCCGTTGGCCGCCGTGATCCAGGTGGACAGATGGCCTTCCACTTCGCCAAACAGGCCCGGCAGCGCAAAGCCCTGGTCGCCGCGGCGGCTGAGATCGGTGATCGTCGCCGCCATCAGCCGCCCACCGAATCGTTGAGCACCAGGGCCAGTACGCCCAAGCTGGCTGTGTGGGCCCCTGTCACTTCGGTGCGCAGCCGCGCCCAGAGCCGCTGCTGCAGGGGGCTCTCGCCGTTGCTGTAGCTGCAGCCCGGCGCGAGTTTGAGGGTCGGTGTTTCAGCGGAGAAGCGCAGATCGAGCAACACACCGCTCGAAAGCGGTGGGTCCTCCTCGATCGGCCGGGCTGCATCAGCCGCCCGCGCTGCCGTCGAGTCGTAGAAGCTCACCCAGGCCGCCACCGAGCAGCTCACCTCAAGGAACAGTCCGTCCACACCAAGGCCCGCAAAGCTCAGATCCACCACCGACGGACCATTCAGCGGGCCAGTGGCCTGCTGCTCATGGGCCCGCCGGGGCGTGTCGATCCGCGGGACCCAGCTCGGCATCAGGGGATCACCGGGATCTTGCGGATCGCCCGCACGGTCTGGGGAAACGTCTTGCCCAGCGGCTCCCAGTTGCCATAGAACCAGTCCTGCACCTGGTGGGTGGTGGCCGAGTCCTGGGTGGAGGTGCCCATCCCCCCTGCCAGGAACTCCTGGGCACCGCCGATCGCAAACAGCGGGAAGGACGTCTGAGCAGGAGACGAGAAGGTGTAGTTGGCACTGGCCGGCACCGCATAGGGGTTGGCGCCATGGGTGGTCACGTTGCCCTCACTGCCGTCCGGCTTGAAGCTCCGGTAGAGGATCTCCAGTTCGAACAGCGCTGGGATGTACCAGTCGCTGAAGGTCGCGATGGTGAGCCCCCGCGCCCACTGGGTGGCCGGGTGGGCGGCATCGTTGGCGGCGTTGCTGTTCGCCCAGCCATCGAAGGCGCTCGATGCCCCCGTGGTTGCCGTATTGCTGGTCTTGCAGGCCCGGATGCTCTGGCCGCTGGCCTTGGGCGCAATGATCAGGGCGTGGGTGGCCACGCCATTCATGCCCTGGGAGATCAACCCGCCGTAATAGCCACCCTCATAGGCCGCACCGATCGCCGGCAGGCTGGCCACTGGGGTTCCCGCTGGCGCCGCGCCGAGTTTGTAGACGTCGCCGTTGCTTTGATCGAGGTAGAGATCCCCCTCGATCTGGCCGGGGATCGAGGCCGGCGGCGGTCCGCTGCCCACAAACCAGCCCGTGCCACGCACGCCCTGGGCTCCAGCCCCGCCGGTGGCACCGATCGGCCCCTGGATGCCCTGCGGTCCCGCCGGGCCCGTCGCACCCGCACCTCCAGCCACGCCAGCCGGGCCGGCAATCGAGCCCGCATTCACCCACTGGGTTGTCTCGGTGTCCCAGACGAACAGCACGTTCTCGCTGATGCCTGGGCCGTCCACCACCACATAGGCGTCACCGTCGACCATGCCGCTGCTCGGCAGCGATGCCACATCGGCGACGTTGCCCTTGACGTTGATCCCCGTTCCGGCAGGGCCGGTCGGTCCAGCAGGGCCAGCAGGGCCGGTCGCACCGGCCGCTCCATCACCGCCAGCAGGGCCAGCAGGGCCCTGGCCGCCCACAGCTCCAGCTGGGCCCTGGGGCCCTGGCGGGCCAGCACCACCAACCGGACCATCAGGACCAGTCGGGCCCGTCGGGCCTGGCACACCCTGCGGGCCACGGATCGAGCCGGTGTTCGTCCAGGCCATACCGGAGGCTGCTGCTGCTGTCAGTCCCTATTGCCACTGATGCTCAGCACCCAGGAGCTGCCGTTCCATACCTTGCAGGGCTTCACCACCAAGCCACCGCCAGTCCACACCTTGCAAGGGCAGGACTGCCAGACCGTGCCGCTCCACACCATCAGCATCCCGCCCCCTGGCGGCGGCGGCCCCTCCTGAAGGCCGAAGAACTCCGCCTTGATGATCGCGCCGGCCGGGCCACGGTCCCAGCGATCTGAGCCACCGCTGAAGGGGAGCAGACGATCGCGAACGCTTCTGCTCATCGCTCAACCCACTGCAAAGCGAAGGACTGCCCTGGTCGTGCCCGTACTCGTCGTCGAGCAGAGCTGAAGAAGAAACAAGCAGGAATCGTCAGCAATCCGGGGCAAGCCAAGAGAGGCCCAGTCAAACGACTCCACCTTGTTCGCCACCTGAGTGTTCACACCTGAGCGGTACCTGCTGCAGGTCACACCGAAATTGCCGGCCGTGCCCGTGCTGGCGCTGAGGGTGACGCTGTTGACCGCCTTGATGCCGGTCTTCCCGGCTGCATAGGGCAAGATCTGATAGAGTCCAGAAGCGCTCGACGAAGCAGACAGCGGAACCACAATATCGCCGGTGCTGTTGTCGTTGTAGATCACAGTCACAGTGGCATTCACGGCCGTGGTGCCAGTTGACGTGTACCACTCAAGCCACCACTGTAGCTGGCTGTAATCATCAGGGCCGATGCGATCGGCTGAAACGCCCGTCAGCGTCAGCGGCAGATTCGTGGTCTGAGTCGTCGTCACATTGCCGGCCAGGCCGCCCATCTGGCACAAACGATCGTGAATCTCAACGGTGCTCGCTTGATTCGACGTCGTCAGATCCACAGAAGCCAAATGGGTGCTGAGGGCCGAGGGAGCATTCGAGAAGGCCAAAGCACCAAGCAAGTTCTTGTTGCAGGCAACAGGCGCAGTGGGAATAGCTGCATTCGTTGGAACACCAGACGCTCGCCAGAGTGAATAAAAACGTCCAGCTACAGCGCTGGCAATCGAAGCCTTGTCAAAGAATCCCTGCATCCCATGAGCCAGGGCATCGATCAGTTGATCACGAGTTGCAATCGTCATGGGGTCTTGCCGGAGTCGGCTTTGAGGTACAGCATCGTTTCGTCTCAGCCACTCACAAAGCGCAAGACACCCCTGCAGGGGCCAGTCGTGGTGGCGGTGCAGAGTTGAACAAGCGCCAGGCAAGCATCATCGGCCAGAGCAGGCAAAGAGAGCAAAGCCCAATCAAACAATTCAGCCTTGTTGGCGGCACGGGTATAAAGACCGGCACGATAGTGAGTGCAGGTCACACCAAAGTTGGCAGTAGTCCCAGTTGTCCCGCTGAGAGTCACTGAATTAACAGACTTGATGCCCTTCTTTCCAGCAGCGAAGGGCAGGAGCTGATACATCGTCGAGGCACGAGAAAAGGTAGGAATCGCAAGAGAGATGTTGCCGCTGCTGTCGTCGTTGTAAGTCACATTCACAGTGGCAGTCGCAGCACCTCCACCCGTGTCCAGATAAAACTCAAGCCACCATTGCAACTGGCTGTAATCATCAGGGCCAATGCGCTCAGCAGGCAGCCCCACCAGCGTGAGGTTGACAGCCTGGGACGTCACCACATCAGCAACCAGTCCACCCAAGTGACACAGCCTGTCGTGGATCTCAAGGGTGGTATTAGCATTGCCAGTCGCAATATCGAGCCAGGCCATGTAGTTGGTCTGGAGTGGAGGAGCATTGGCATAGGCGAGGGCACCCAGCGTATCCTTGGTGCAGATCTCTGGAACAGTCGGGATAGCACCTGGACCGGGCCGCCCTGGCGCACGCCAAAGAGAGAAGAAGCGGCCAGCAGTCGCAAAGCTGACGCTGGACTTGTCAAAAAGAACATGCTGCGAGTTGCACAATGCAGCAATCAGTTGATCTGTAGAGGTAATGGCCATGAGTTCTCAGCCCGAGACGAAACGAAGGACACCCTTGATGGCACCAGTGCCAGAAACAGTTGAGTATTGAGTCAGCATCAAGCAAGAATCGTTGAAGATTTCAGGCAAACCGAGAGCAGCCCAATCAAGGATCTCACTTCTGCTTGACTGCACAGCAAACACTGATGCCCGCAGTCGAGTGCATGTCACCCCAAGGTTGCCGGCAATTCCAGTTGAAACATTCAGCTGAACGCTATTGACAGCCTTGAGTCCTGTCTTGCCAGCCGGCAATGGGAGAATCGGGATCAAGTTCGGCGCTTTCATGGTAGAAGGCACGGGGACACCTATCACCCCAGTCGTATCATCGCTATAGGTCACATTCACTGAGGCAACGGCAGCCGTTACTCCAGTATTGGCGTACCACTCCAGCCACCATTGCAATTCGCTGTGATCGGCCTCACCGATGCGATCGCTCGACACACCAGTCAGGTCCAAAGGCAGGTTTGCCACCTGCACAGTCGCAACAGATCCAGAAAGACCACCTTGATGGCAGAGCCTATCGTGGATCTCAAGGGAACTGAACGCATTTGCAGCAGCAATATCCAGCCAAGCAAGGTAATTAACCTGCGGCGATGCAACATCAGCCAGGCTTAGTCCTCCCACCGTGTTCTTATTGCAAGCAGATGCAGTCGTCGGAATCGCACCAAGCCCCGGTTGTCCGGTTGCTCGCCAAAGAGATGACAGGGTGCCGGCAGAGGGCCCAGTGATTGACGCCTTATCAAGCAGCACATGGAGAGAGTCACTCAGTGCAGCAATCAGGCCATCGCGGGTCGTGATCGCCATCAGTTCGTGTCCACCCAGAGATCATTCAGCGCAGGATTGGCCGGGGCCGTAGGCCCCACCGTCAGCTTCGAGGCGTTCAACTTCAGGTCCAAAGCCGCCTGCAGATCGGCCTGGCTGCTCAGAGTGCCCGTGATGCCTCCCCACACACTCGGGCCAGCCGGTCCAGTAGCCCCGGCTGCTCCTGGCGGCCCCTGAGGCCCCGTCGCTCCAGTTGTTCCAGCAACGCCGTCACTGCCAGCAGCACCAGGCGCGCCGGGCGGCCCCTTGATCGAAAATCCCGCTGCGTCCCAGCTCATGGCATCAGCTCGTACACCTGGCCGCTGATCCGGTCCAGGTACAGATCACCCGCCACCGGCGGCGGACTCAGACCATCCAGCGCCGGCGGCCCATCGCCCGCGTACCAGCGCGTGCCGCGACTGGCGGCGCCCGAACCATTCATCACCACCAGTGACGGCTTGCCGTCCACTGGAGACGGCAGCAGCCCCAGTCCACCGTCCGGATGCAAGCGCAGGCGCCACACCTCGGTGCGGCTGCCGTTGTAAGCCAGGCCGTCGATGCCATCGCTGGGCACCAGCGGCTCCACCCCCGCCAGACCCCCAGCCCCGGCATCCAGTCCATAGCCGCTGCGCATCAACGCAGGCGGCAGCGGACAGCCCAGCAACGCCACCGGCAGCTGCTGGATGTTCAGGCCCACCGTCACCGTCACGGTCAGATCCACCCGCTCCAGGTAGACGTGGCGAACCTTCGGCACATCAGGCCGATAGATCGTCCACGGCACCACCTCAGTGCTGCCGTCGCCCCAATCCACCAGGAAGTCCTGAGCAGGCAGGCCGCTCGGGTCCACCTCCAGCTCGATCGGTGCACTGCCCAGCGGGTCGTTCCAGCGGGCAGGCACCGGCATCCAGAACAGCTCCAGCGGCAGGGCCGGCATCGGCCCCAGCCGGAAGCTCAGCTCCAGCCAGCGCGGCACCTCATGGGGCAGCACCCATTCCTCCCCGCCGGGACAGCCGACCGGCGGAATGATCCTCTTGCGGCCATCGCTGGAATCGTTGATGTTCGGCAGCGGATACGGCATCGGCGGGGCAACCCATCACACCCATTTGCCAGCCAGCAAAAAATCGAGACCCGAAGAGCTGGGGCAAGGGCTGAGCGCCGCTCAGATCAGCAGATTGTCAGGGAACTGAGCGATCGCCTTCTCGGCCTCATCCGGCTCCACCAGGGGGTCAGCAGCAGCAGGACCAGCCGTGGCAGGTCCAGCAGAAGCCAGGGCGCCGGCCTCGGCGATCAGCTCGGCCTTGGTCATCCCCGCATCGAGGCTGACGCCGTAGTCGGCCTCAACCGAAGCGATGATCTGCGCTTTGGTCATGGTGTTGTAGTCCACCAGGCCGAGCTCAGCAGGCGGATCGGGGACCGCGGGGTCAGAAACCACAGGGTCAGGGAACATAGGCTCCGGCTGAGGCTCCGGCATTCCGTCCCCTGGCAAGGGCTCCGGCGGAGGAGGTGCACCCGGCAGGGTCACATCAGGAGCACCCTCAGACTCCTCGGGCAGGCCCAGCAGCTCCACATCGGGGAAACCTTCAAGAGGTTCCGCTCCCTCCGCCAGGTTGCGGGGGATCTCCACCGTCCAGCCCATCTCCTGCCAGCGCTCGCAATGGCAAGGGAAAGAGAATCGATCCTCCTCCCCCTCCTTGCTGAGGCGCAGCAGCCCCTCCGGCGGCAGCTCCAGCACCGGCATGTCACTGTTCAGCTCAATCGGCACGGTCGGATCCTCCGGTTGGGTTGGGTCGCTGGGCTGCTCCGGCGGTTCGGTCGGCGGTGGCGCCGTCGGCACCGTTGGATCGGTGCCCAGCTCCGGGTCCTCCACCTCCGGTTGCGATCCCGCCCAGGGGCGGCCCGGCTTGGTCGGGCGATAGGTCGGCTTGCCCTCCTCAGGCTTGGGGGGCTTGTCCGGCTTGTCGTGCTTGAAGGGCTCCACCGCCTGGAGCCCCTCCTCCACAGCTGCGCTCGGTTCCACCATCACGCTCACCAGGTCAGGCTGACGTGGGCACCCGATGGCGTGCTCGGCGTCAGCGTCGCCCGAGCGAAGAAGAAGCACGGGGCGATCACATTCGCCACATCGCCAGCGTCCGGCGCCAGGTTGCTGCCGCTCAGAGCCGCCTCCACCCGGCCACCGGCCGCCGGAATCGCCACGGTCGTCAGCGGTACCCAGGTGCCCACAGTGCCGTCCTTCAGCAAGGGCGCCACCTCGAGCACCACCGTCACGGCGCCTGCAGCGCCGGGATGGCTGGCCACCAGCGTGAACTGGTGGGCCGCATCCAGCGGCGTGGTCAGCCTGACCACCTCAGCGCTGACGCGCGTGCGCTCAAACGGATCGGTGGCGCTGTAGTTGATCCAGCCCACCAAGGTGGCGGCGGCATCAACGAGTTTCGTGCTGCCCGTCGGGGCCATGGTCCTGTCCTCTCAAGTGATGGTTGACGTGAATGCGTCGAGCGGTTCGGCCGCTCAGGCCACGGCCGGGCCGATGTCGTACAGCCGCCCAATGCAGCTGGAGTCGCAGACCGCAAAGCCCACGTACCAATCGACGCGGGTGCGGAACACCGGAGCGTCCTGCACCTCGCCGAAGTCCCGCACCGAAATGCCGTAGCGACCCTCAAACGGTCCCTGCAGGCCCGTCATCAGCTCATCGCCAAAGGAGCAGCAGTAGATCGAGGTGGTGTTGCCCGCCTCGGTGAAACCCAGCACCTCATTGCCGTTGGCGTCCTCATCGAGCACCAGGATTTCGGTGTCCTCGAACCAGTGGCGGCCGTCGATCACCTGGTACAGCGAGGCGTCGCCCGTGGAGCGGCAGGCGGTGCTGATCTGGCGGCGGCCGGCGCGGCTGGTGAGCAGGAAGCGGTCGCTGCCGTGGGCTCGCACCCCGTCCACCATGGTCTCCAGCCTGGTCAGCGACACCGTGGTGCCGCCGTTGTCGACGGTCTGTTTGGCACCAGGCGGCAGCCGCTTGCTCAGGCCGTTGAACGCCCGTGGGTCGAAGTTGGCGTCACCGTTGATGATCGCCGCCTCCAGCGTCATCCGCATCGAGCGCACCTTCTGCTCGGTCTGGCTGGCACGGGCCTCAGGTCCGTTGAGGTCCACGATCGAGCGATCCACATCGAGATCACCACCGAACAGGTGCACGAACTCGGTGTCATCCGCCACCGCGCCGTAATCACGCCGGTAGCCCTCATTCACCGCACGGAAGCCCACCCTGGGCATCTTCTTTTCGACGGCGAACTTGAGAGCACCACCGAGCAGGTTGCGGAACGGCAGGCGGCTGATCAGCTGACCCTCAGAAAACGTCTTGATCACCGCGAGACGCTCCACCCGCGTCTCATGCTTCATCGCCTCGATCAGGGTGAGGCCCATGGACACCTCTTGGGGGTTGGCCCCAGCAGCAACTTCACCTCCTATTGCCAGCACCGCCAGCAACAACGCCAGCAGCAGCCAGGCGGGGTGAGAAGAACGGCCATCCCAATGGGTTAGGGCGGCGGCCTTCTTCATGGTCTGCGGCGGCGCAAGGGCTCCGCGAGCCGGCTGCGCCGGCCCTTGCCCTCGCCCCAGGACGGCTCGGCGTCCTCCGCATGGCCATGCCATGGATTGCTCCTTCGCGCCGCACACCCTGCTGATCCAGCGGCGGGAGTTCAGCGGCCTGCTCGTTCAGCCCTGGTGCCAGATCCGCCAGGTGATCACTCCCGAATGGCGTTTCAGCCACGAGTGGCTCGGCTGGATGCTCGAGTGCCCACCGGCTGCCCTCACCTTCTCCAGGGTGGGTCCGGTGGTGATCGCCCACGGCGGCAGCTGGGCCCGCATCCACGCGCTCGAAAGCCTGCGCTGGCCCCTGCTCGATCGCCCGGTGATCCACGGCAAGGCCCTGGCCGTCGCCCCCGATCGCAGCAGCGGCAGCTGGCAGGCGCTCACAGGCACAGCGGCCCAGAGGGGCAAGCACTGGCTGTGGCGGCTGATGGCTCCGCTCACACCCACCAGCTGCCCGATCCATGCCGCCCATGAGATGCAGCTCACCTTCCACCAGCTTCAGGCCTTCCGCGCCGCTGATGAGCCCCGCAAGCTGGAGCTGCTGCTGCAGGCCCGATCAGCACGGATCACGCAGGGGCTGATCCCGGCCGCGAGCTGAACAGCCGAGGCGCCCCAATCAGCAATCCATCAGCGACGGTGTCCTGTGGGGTGGGGCAGTCGCAGGCCCCTTCATGGTGCGGGATGGCCTCAAGGGCTGCGCTAGTCCGCCTGATCGTGACGCTGGCTCGGCTCCGCCTCCCTCTCCGCTGGGGGCGGCCCCTTGACCCCATCCCGCTGGCCCATGGGGTCCTCCGGCTGCCCGTCATGGCTTCCGTTTTCCGCTTCCGCTCGCTCGCTCGCCACTCCTCTGATTCGCTGGAGCGCCTCAGCTTCTGCTGCCACAGCGCCGTCACCCCCTGCCGGCGGCTGGCGGAGCTGGCTGATCAGATCCTCTTTGAGCGCCAGCTGCTCAATCCGCGGATCATCGGCTCCGCCGAGGTGGAGCGCGAGCTGCCCTTCTGATCGCAGCACCTCGCCCGGCTGCGGCCGGGCTTTTTCGTTGCTCCTGGCAACAGGAGGGAAGACATGGCCCCCAGTCCCATGAGCTCCACCATGAGCCCCGAACGCTTTCAAGACCGTTTCGAGGCCTACGCCAACGAACCCCAGCAAGTGTCCGGTGTCTGGCTGCTGCATCGAGCCATCACCGATCTCCCCGGCAGCGAGGCGGTGCTCTGCGAGAAGGCCCCCTGGGCCCTCAAGTTCAGCGAGAAGCCACCCTCCCCGCCGCCGGGCAAGAACGCTCTGGCGGTGCCCTACTTCTCCCAGAACGACAACGCCAGCGGCAGCGGCTACCGCGAATGCTTCTCCTCCAGCTGCGCCATGCTCGCCGCCTTCTGGGGGAAGGTGTCCGGCGACGACGAGTACAACGCCATCCGCTCCGGGTACGGCGACAGCACCGACGCCCAGGCCCAGCTCTCCGCTCTCCGCTCCCTCGGCCTCGAGGCTGATTTCTTCACCAACGGCAGCCCAGCCAGCCTCGAGCGGGAGATCAATGCCGGCCGGCCCGTCGCCACCGGCTGGCTGCACAAAGGCCCCAGTTCCAATCCCTCCGGCGGCGGCCACTGGAGCGTCGTCATCGGCTACGACAGCGCCGCCTGGATCCACAACGATCCCAACGGAGAAGCCAACCTCGCCGCCGGCGGTTACACCAACAACCTGCAGGGCACAGGCATGCGCTACAGCCGCAGCAACTGGAACCCACGCTGGATGCCGGCTGGCACCGGCGGCTGGCTCCTCACCGCCAAGGGTTGAGCGCCATGGCGGACACCAGCAACATCCAGCACTGGCTCTCCTTCTTCTGCACCGACACCGTCACCCGGGCCAGCGGTGGTGCCATCGCCACGCTCACACCCCAGGAGGCCGCCGGGTTCATCGGCTGCATGATCGTGGAAACGGGCTCGCCCGATCTCTCAACTCTCGACGTGGTGGAGGAAGGCTCAGGCGCCGGACGCGGCGCCATGCAATACACCGGAGTGCGGCGCACCGCCTATGACAAGGCCAGGAAGCAGGCCCTTGCAGACGGC
>NZ_JAGQBY010000101.1:0-11485 GCF_024345875.1 Synechococcus sp. EJ6-Ellesmere | reverse complement strand
GCCGATGCTCCTGCTGGCAAGCTACTACAGGCGTTCCGCCCCCCCCCCAGCAGGCAGCCGGGATCCAGACGCTCAGCTGATCCCCGCCGCCACCGCCACCATCAGCAGCACCAGCACCACACCCCCCAGCAGCAGCATGGTGGTCGAGCGGCTGCGCCCTGCCCCCGTCTCGATCACCTCCATGCGGGGCTCCCTGGCGAAGGCATTGAGTTTGCCGCCGTCTTCCTCGGTGACCGACATGGATGGGGCGCAGTGGATGCCGCAAGTTACCCAGTGCCGGCGGCCTTGGCCTTTCCCTGAGAAGGACTGTTACGGGATCTCGGCCGGAGCGGGGGAGCCGACAAGGCCCTGCTGCGGTGAGCTGGCGCTGGCCTCGGAGCGCACCGGCAGCCGCCCGGCCAGGTAGGCGGTGCGGCCCGCCACCGTGGCCATGGCCATGGCGCGGGCCATCGCCGCTGGATCACCGGCCATGGCGATGGCGCTGTTGATCAGCAGGGCATCGGCGCCCATCTCCATGGCCTGGGCGGCTTCGCTGGGAACACCGATGCCGGCGTCCACCACCACGGGAACGCGGGCGCTCTCGATGATCAGGCCGATGTTGGCGGCGTTGCGGACCCCCTGGCCAGAGCCGATCGGAGAGCCCAGCGGCATCACTGTGGCGCAGCCGGCCTCCTCCAGCCGCCGCGCCAGCATCGGATCGGCGTTGATGTAGGGAAGCACCACGAATCCTTCCTGCACCAGGGCTTCAGCGGCCTGGAGGGTGCCGATCGGATCCGGCAGCAGGTGCCGGCTGTCCGGAATCACCTCCAGCTTCACGAAGTTGTTGTCCTCCTGGCCGGCCAGCCGCGCCAGCTCCCGGCCCAGCCGTGCCACCCGCACCGCCTCCTCGGCGGTGGCGCATCCGGCGGTGTTGGGCAGCATCCAGTGGCGGCTCCAGTCGATCGCCTCGATCAGACCCTCATGTCCAGCGGCCAGCGACTGCACCCGGCGCACCGCCACGGTGACGATCTCGCAGGAGCTGGCCGCCAGGCTGGCTTTCATCGCCGCCAGGCTCGGGTATTTGCCGGTGCCGGTCATCAGGCGGCTGCGGAAGGGCCGTCCCGCGATCACCAGGGTGTCGCTGTCCATTGGGATGTCGTCGAAGCCCCAGCCATGCCGCGAAACTACCGCGAACGATGGCCCCGGCGGCTGTTTCGGTCCGCCGGATGGCGCCGCCGCCCTTAGCCTGCTCCCACGTGCCCTGAACCTTCCCGATGCCGCTGCTTCTGCCGCTGCTCCTGGCTGCCGCCGCCCCCCAGCTGGCCATGAATCCCTTGCCGGTGGGAAGCGTCGTGCCTTTCGGCGCACCGCCCACCTCAGCGGTGCAGGTTTTCGAGGCCGAGCTGGGGCCGGTGGAAACCTTTGATCCGAAGGGCCGGGCCGTTGATCTGGCCCGCGACCTGCCGAGGGTGTGGTCGGGCGTCTACCGCTCTTTCAGCGGCGGCGCGCCCCTGCCTGTGCAGCTGCGCCTGGAGGAGGCCACCCCCATGGGCCAGATGGTCGACCTGCGCGGTGAGATGCAGGTGGGAGAGACCACCGTGGCGGTGCAGGGCAACCTCAACGCCAAATCCGACCAGCTCGATCTGCTGATGCTCTGCGACTGCGAAGTCGGCGGGATGGAATCGGGTGGGGAAATCAGTGGGGTGCAGGGCCTGGAGCTGGCGGGCTGGGTCGCGCCGCGTCTGACCAATCCCGGCGGTCGCTTCGACCTGCGTCCAGTGGCCCAGGTGGCAGCTCCAGCGGCACCTTCCAGTGGACCGCCGGTACGGGGATTGTGGTGACCGAAAGCCAGATTCAGCGAGGTGTTTGAGATTCAAAGGCTGCTGAAGAGGCAGCCTCAGGACGGTTTCTTCTGACCTGAGGTGTCGTTCTTGGTTGAGGCTGAGCGCCCGGCTGTTGGGGCCATCCCCTGGGCCGGGCCAGCCGTTTCAACGGTCTCGGCTGGGAAGCGACGATCGAGCAGCTTCAGGCGCTTGCTCGTGGTCTTGTTGCCGGGATCAAGGGCCAGGGCCTGGCTGTAGGCCTGGCGGGCCTCCTCGGGCAGAGACTGGCGCTCGAGGGCATAACCCAGGTTGTTCAAGGCCACGGGATAATCCGCTTTGGCCTGCAGGGCCGACTTGTAGTGACGGATGGCTGCGGCATGGTTGCCCTGGGCCGCCAGAGCAAAACCCAGGGCGTTCTGCATCAGCGCCCGTGCTTCACCCGGTTCGCCGTCCGAGCGCTTCAGAGCCAGTTTGAGTGTGTCGACGGCCTGGTCGTAGAGACGCTTGCGCAGCTGCACCGAGGCCAGCTCGTAGAGCGTGGCGGAATCCTTGGAGTCTTCCTTGACCTTGATCTCCAGCTTCGCCAGGCGAACTTCATCAGCGCGCACACGCCAGACCTGCAGGCCGATCACCACGGCTGCCCCCCCCAGCAGAACGATCAGGCCGATCAGATAGGCCTGTGGAAGGAGAAGGTCCATCGGGCCTGCGGGGGTTGGCTAATGCGCGGAGTTGATTCGGGGAGCCTGAGGTCAGGCGCGGGCGGCGCCCACCACGTCGCTGAAGCTGCCGGGATCGGCCAGGGCGAGCTGGGCGAGCATCTTGCGGTTCAGCTGCACATCGGAGTGCTTGAGACCACCGATCAGGCGGCTGTAGCTCAGGCCGTTGAGGCGAGCGGCGGCGTTGATGCGGGCAATCCAGAGGCGACGGAAATCGCGCTTGCGCCGGCGACGGTCGCGGTAAGCATTGCAGAGGGCCTTCATCACCCGCTGGTTCGCGGTGCGGAAGAGGCTGCCGTTGCTGCCCTGGAAACCGCGGGCGAGGCGGAGGACCTTGTTACGGCGTTTACGGGCGACATTGCCCCTCTTGACGCGGGCCATGGAAATCTCTCAGTTGAACGGTGGGAATCAGGAGCTGCCGGCTTTCGCCTGGCTTCTCAGCCTGCGTAGGGGAGCATGCGGCTCACGTTGTCGGCATCGCGCTCATCGACGACCGCCATGGTGCCGAGGTAACGCTTGCGCTTGGGGCTCTTGTGATCGAGCAGGTGGTTGTGGAAGGCGCGCCGACGCATGAACTTGCCACTGCCGGTCACCTTGAACCGCTTGGCAGCTGCTCGGCGGGTCTTGAGCTTCGGCATGTCTGGCGCCCGTTCACAAACAACCAAAGTACGACGTGGATGCCCCTTCCGCCAACTCCCCCAGGATCATCCCCTCGGCCGTACGGTTTTTCGATGCGATTCCCCGCTCCGCCCTCACCACTCTTCCTGTCCCGTCTGGCGCCCCTCGCCATGGGCTTCGGCAGCTCCCTGCTGCTGGCCCCGGGCTGCCGTGCCATGCCCGCGGCGGCCTTGCACTGGCCCACCTCCCCTCGCCCCGCCATCGAGCGCAGCCAGCCGGTGCTCTGGGTCGCCCTGGGTGCCCGGCTGGGGCCGGCCCCTGGGATGGCTGCCGCCAAGGCGGAGCCACTTCTGTTGAAGGCCGCCGCCGGCAGCCTCGAGCTGGAGGACGCCAGTGGCCGCAAGCTCCAGGGCCCCAGGCTGAGCCTGCGCTGGCGGCAGCGGCCCCTGCCGGAGCCCCTGCTGCTCGAGCGCACCGTGCTGGGCCCCTTCCCCAGTTTTGAAACGGCTGATCAGGCAGCCTCGGCCTGGCGCCTGCTTGGTGTGGAGCCCGTGATCGCCCATCCGGCGGAGTGGGAGGTGTGGGCCCCCCCCCGCACGGCTCCGCCCGAGGGATTCCAGGCCAGGGCCTGGACGCGGGAGGAGACAACCCGCCTGGAGCTGGAGGCCACGGCAGCCGACGGCAGCGTGGTGGCGCTGCAGGGTCCCCTGCGTTTGAAGGCCCCGCAGGGCTTGCGCTGGGGCAAGGGAGTGTTCCAGGGACCCTTCCGCTTGCAGGCCAACGCCTACGGCGGCTGGAGCCTGATCGAGCAGGTCCCCCTGGAGCGCTATTTGCTGGGGGTCGTTCCCCATGAGATCGGCGCTGGCTCCCCAGCGGCGGCCCTCGCCGCCCAGGCCGTTCTCGCCCGCACCTGGGCCCTGCGCAACAGCCATCGCTACGACGTCGACGGCTACCACCTCTGCTCCGACACCCAGTGCCAGGTGTATGCCGACCCGCGCCAGGCCGGCGCCGCCGTGCGCCGTGCCGTTGAGGCCACCCGCGGGCAGGTGCTGAGCTGGCAGGGGCAGCCCATCCACGCCGTCTACCACGCCAGCAACGGCGGCATCTCGGCCGGATTCGAGGAGGTCTGGAGCGGCCCGCCCCTGCCTTACCTCCAGGCCCGCCCCGATGGGCCGCCGGCCTTTGCCCAGCGCTTCGGGGTGCCCCTGCCCGCCGCCTCCTTGCCGGAGCTGCTGCGCCAGGGAGGCACCGCCTATGGAGCGGGCCATCCCCTGTTTCGCTGGACCCGGCAGCTGGATGTCACCCGCATCCGCCAGTCCCTGGAGAAAGGACCTGGCGGGGTTGGAGAGCCGAGGGAGATCAAGGTGCTGGAGCGCGGCCCCAGCGGCCGGGTGCTGGCCCTCTCGGTGGTGGGCAGCAGCGGCCAGCGGGTGCTGCGCCGCGACGCCATCCGCCGCACGTTCCGGCAACTGCCGAGCACCCTCTTCGTGCTCAAGCCCGATGGGTCCGGCCGCTGGAGCTTCATGGGTGGTGGCTTCGGCCATGGCGCCGGCCTCTCCCAGCAGGGGGCCATCGATCTGGGCGGTCGCGGCTGGAGCCAGAACCGGATCCTGGCGCACTACTACCCGGGAACCGAGCTGGTAACCATCGAAGCCCTCAGTGGGGGCCTTTAGAGTTCGCCCTGACGCGGACCAGCCACGCCGGCACGGTTGCCATGACGGAGTTGCCATGACAGCCACCGGTTCCAGCCCCAGGGGGCGTCGCGGCAAAGCTGCCCTGTTCGTTGTGCTCTGCGGCTGGGCCGGGGTGGCGCCCCACTGGCTGGAGCCGCCCCGCAGCCTTCTGCCAGCCGCCAGCCTCACCCTTCTGCTGGGCGCCTATGTGGTGCGCACCGTGCTGGGACAGCTCTGGCGTCGCAACCCGCCGCAGAGCTCAGCTGACGGCCCCTGGCCGGGACCCTGGCCATCCGTGGATGTGGTGGTGGCGGCCCGCGACGAGCAGGCCGTGGTCGGCCGTCTTGTGGAGCGGATCAGCCGCCTGCGTTACCGCCATGGGGTTCTGCGCCTCTGGGTGGTGGACGACGGCAGCGAGGACCGCACGCCTGAGCTGCTGAAGGCCCTCGAGGCCAGCACGCCGATGCTGCGGGTGCTGCGGCGCCCCCGCCATGCCGGCGGCGGTAAGTCGGGGGCCCTCAATGCGGTGCTGGAGCAGCTCGAAGGCCGCTGGATGCTGGTGCTCGACGCCGATGCCGGCCTGCAGGAGGATCTGCTCGAGCGGTTGATCCCCCAGGCTGAGCAGGGCAGCTGGTCGGCGATGCAACTGCGCAAGGCAGTGGTGAATGCAGGCTGCAACCTGCTGACCCGCGCCCAGGCGATGGAAATGGCCCTCGATGCTGTGGTGCAGGAGGGCCGGCTGGCCGGCGGCGGTGTGGCGGAATTGCGGGGCAACGGCCAGTTGCTGCGCCGGGAAGCGATCCTCCGGGTTGGCGGCTTCAATGAGGACACCGTCACCGACGACCTTGACCTCAGTTTTCGCTTGTTGCTGGCCGGTGAGCCGGTGGGCGTGCTCTGGGATCCCCCCGTGGAGGAGGAGGCGGTGCTCACCATTCCGGCCCTCTGGCGCCAGCGTCAGCGCTGGGCGGAAGGTGGCCTGCAGCGCTTCTTCGACTATTGGCCGGGGCTGATCTCGGAACGCCTCAACCCCGCCCAGAAGCTCGACCTCACCAGCTTCTTTCTGCTGCAGTACGTGCTGCCGATGGTTTCGGTCGTCGACCTGCTCGCCGCTTTGGTCAGCCGCACCGCCCCCACGGTCTGGCCCCTGTCGATCGTGGCCCTCGGCCTCTCTGGCGCAGCGTTCGTGGCCGGCTGCCGCCGCCCCAGCGAAGGTCCTCCCCTGCCGGCGATGAACCCCCTGGCGGCCGCGCTGGGGATCACCTATCTCATGCACTGGTTCGTGGTCATCCCCTGGGTCACCCTGCGCATGGCCCTGCTGCCCAAGCGCCTGGTCTGGGCCAAGACCCAGCACCTGGGGGGCGACAGCGGGATCGAGGCCAGCGCCGATGACCTCCCCATCGATCCCCTGGCTGATCCGCTCTCGGATCCTTCCACCCAGGCCTCCTGAGCGGGTCCGCTTCACTCCTCCAGGCTCACCACTTCGCCGTTGAAGAAGTCGGCCAGGCGGCGGGCCTGGTCATCGAGCGGTTGGCGCTCAGGCCGATCAGGGGTTGGGTTCGGCGCTGCCTTCACAGGAGCAGGAGATGGCGTCTGGGCAGCGGCCATCGCCTGGGGGGCCGCTGCCTGGGAAGTCATCGCCTTGGAGACCACCGCTGCTGCAGACGCTGAAGGGGCGTGATCCAGGGGTGGTGCCGTGGGCGGCCCCACTGGTGGTGTTCCAGTGGGCCTGGCCACCATCGGTGGAGTGACCACCACCGGGCTGCTGGGCTGGTCGGAGGCCTCCAGCAGCACCTGGCGGGGGCTGCCCAGGGCCTGGCGCAGCGCCGACTCCAGCAGGGGCAGGCGGCTCTGCACCATGGCGATCCACTTGCTGCTGACCCGCACCACCGCCCGCTGGCCATCGAGGCGCAGCAGGGAGGCCTGCTGGGAGAGCAGCATGCGGGTGGAGGGCAGCTCCAGGCTGGAGAGAATCTGCTGCCAGAGCTCCCCGAGATCCTGGTGGTCCGGGCCGGCCGCAGGGGCGTTGGAGGGAGCTGGGCTGGCTGGGGCGACGACTGGAGCCGCAGGAGGAGCTGCTGCTGCTGCCTGGGGGGCTGTTGGCGTTGCCTCGGGCACCTGGGGCTGGGGCTGAGCCGTCGGGGCTTGGGGCCGTACCATCGCCGGGACGGCGGCGGCAGCTGCCGGCTCCGCCAGCAGCCCCAGCAGCAGCACCTCGAGCCAGAGCCTGGGTTGGGCGCTCTGGCGCAGCTGCTGTTCGCTGCCCTTGAGCAGCGCCTGCCAGCTGAGCAGCCGTGCCTTGCCGATGCGGCGGGCCTGCTCGGGCAACAGCGGTTGCAGCTGGGTGCTGACCGCAGTGAGCTCCAGCCGGTCCGGGGCCACCCCGGCCAGCACCAGATCCCGCAGCAGGCTGGCCAGACCCTGCAGCACGGCCCCGGGCTCCCGCCCCCGTTCGAGCAGGCGCCGGCAGGTCTCGAGAATGCCCACGGGATCGCCCTCTCCCATGGCGGCCACGAGCTCCAGCAGCTCCTGCTCCGGCACGGCGCCGAGCAGGTCCCAGACCGCCGTGGCCTCGATCGGTGCGCTCAGCAGACTGAGCTGGTCGAGCAGGCTCTCGGCATCGCGGAGGCCCCCCTGGGCCCGCAGCGCCACCACGTGCAGAGCTTCGGGGGTGATGCCGATCTCCTCTTCGCTGGCGATGAAGCGCAGATGGCCCTCCAGGGCCTCCAGGGGAATACGGCGGAAATCGAAGCGCTGGCAGCGGGAGAGGATCGTCGGCAGCACCCGCTGGGGATCGGTGGTGGCCAGCACGAACACCACCCGTGGCGGGGGCTCCTCCAGGGTCTTGAGCAGGGCGTTGAAGGCGGCGGTCGAGAGCATGTGGCACTCATCGATCACGTAGACCTTCCAGCGGGCCTGCACCGGCGCGAAGCGGGAGCGTTCGATCAGCTCGCGGATGTTGTCGACGCCGGTGTTGGAGGCGGCATCGATCTCGATCACATCGAGGGCGTTGCCAGCGGTGATCGAGCGGCAGAGCTCACAGCTGCCGCAGGGGTCGGGGGTGGGTCCTGCTGCCGTGAGGCAATTGAGCGACCGCGCCAGGATCCGTGCGCTGGAGGTCTTGCCCGTGCCCCGGGGCCCGCTGAACAGGTAGGCCGGCGCGATCCTGTTCTGGCGCAGGGCACTGGTGAGGGTGGAGGCGACCGCCTCCTGCCCCACCAGCTGGTCGAAGCGCTGCGGCCTGTACTTCTGGGGCAGGGGCAGGTAGGCACGGGCCTGGGTCATGGAGGCTGCTCCCCGGACGGCCTGGCCCATGAGGCTACTCAGAGGGTTTCGCCGCCAGCAGGCGCTCCAGGCGGTCTTCCATCTCCTCCACCTCCTCAAGCTGGTCGGCCAGGTTCTGGGCCGCCAGGCGCAGCTTGGCGAACGGCTCCGACGCGCTGTCTCGGCCTTCCCCCCAGCGGGCCTCCGCCCGGGCCAGCTCCGCCTCCAGCTTCTGCTGCAGCTTCAGGCGCAGACCATCGAGCTGCTCCAGGCTCTGCAGTGCCAGGGTCCGGCCCTTCTCCAGCTGCTCCCCATCCAGGTTGAGGCCCTGCCTGAGCAGCAGGCGCACGGCGGTGATCAGGGCTGCCGGCACCAGCTGGCCGAGCATCAGAGCTCCGAGGCTGCCGGTGTGCAGCCAGCCCTCCACCTGGGCGCTGCGGTGACGACCGGTCTTGCACCAGATGGCGAAATGCTCGCAGTTGTTGAAGATCAGGTTGTAGCGCTGCTCCCCCAGCCGGCCCATGGCACGGCGCAGGGTCATGCCCGCCGCAGAGATCTCGGTGGGGTCATAGGCCACCACCGCCACGGGTTCACCGCGGCTGAAGTCCTCGAGGGGTGAGCGCAGGATCTCCCGGCCCTCCAGGTAATGAGCCACGCTGCCATCCCCCAGGTCGATGCCGTGGTGGTTGAACAGCCCATGCTGCCGGGGCACCTGGAGATGGTCGGCGGCTGCCATGGGCCGTGATCGCGGGGCAGGACCGCTTTACCCTGCCGCCGGGCTTGCGCACGGAGCAAGGAGGGTCAGGGGTGGATTGCCGTTCAGGCCGATTCCTGCTGGCTGACGACGTTGGGATAGGGGAGCACCTTGGCCTTGCTGCGTTGCTCCACCAGCTCGCGGGTGATCGTGAACGAGCTGACCTCGTTGTTGGAGGGCAGGTCGTACATCAGATCCAGCATCAGCTCCTCGACGATGCCGCGCAGGGCACGGGCACCGGTGCGGCGGCGGTGGGCCTCGTGGGCGATCGCCTCGATGGCGCCGGGCTCGAACTCCAGGCGCACGCTGTCCATGCTCATCAGCGTCTGGAACTGCTTGACGAGGGCGTCGCGCGGTTCGGTGAGGATCGACTCCAGGGAGCGCACATCAAGGGGTTCGAGCACGGCGCTCACGGGCAGCCAGCCGGTGAACTCCGGGATCAGGCCGTAGCGCACCAGATCGTCGGGTTCGAGGTGACGCAGCACGTGGCTGGCCTTGAGTTCGCGATGGCCGCGGCCGCGGCCATCGGCCGGCAGGAAGCCGATCGAATTGCGCCCCAGGCGCCGCTGCACCACCTCTTCGAGGCCGACGAAGGCGCCGCCGCAGATGAACAGGATCTGGCTGGTGTCGATCTGGATGCAATCCTGGTAAGGATGCTTGCGGCCCCCCTGGGGCGGAACGTTGGCGACGGTCCCTTCCAGCATCTTGAGCAGCGCCTGCTGCACGCCTTCGCCGGACACGTCGCGGGTGATCGAGGGGTTCTCGCTCTTGCGGGCGATCTTGTCGATCTCGTCGATGTAGATGATGCCGCGCTGGGCCTGCTCCACATCGAGGTCGGCCTTCTGCAGCAGACGCAGCAGGATGTTCTCCACGTCCTCACCCACATAGCCCGCTTCGGTGAGGGTGGTGGCATCGGCCACGGCGAAAGGCACATCGAGCAGTTCGGCCAGGGTCTGGGCGAGCAGAGTCTTGCCGCAGCCGGTGGGGCCGATCAGGAGGATGTTCGATTTGTGCAGGCGGGTGGCGCTGCGGTCGGTCTCGCCCTTGCCGTCCCCTTGCCAGGCCAGGCGCTTGTAGTGGTTGTAGACCGCCACCGAAAGCACCTTCTTGGCCTCGTCCTGGCCCACCACCTGCTGATCGAGGAAGGACTTGATCTCCTGGGGTCTGGGGATGCTCGCCAGGGTGGGGGCGGGCTTGCTGCTCTTCTTGACGGCTGGTTTGCGGCCGTGGTCGCCGCTGGGCCTGGCGCTGCCGTGGCTCTCCACCAGCTCCTCATCGAGGATCTCATTGCAGAGATCGATGCACTCGTCGCAGATGTAGACCCCGGGTCCGGCGATCAGTTTGCGCACCTGCTCCTGAGACTTGCCGCAGAACGAGCACTTGAGATGGGCGTCGAACTTGGCCATCGGGCTGGGGCGTCCTGGTCAGGGGGTGGGGCATGGGCCGGCCTTCCAGGATGGGCCGGAACCTGAGATCCGTCAGCAGACCTTAAGGATCAAACCGTGGTGGTGTCATCCACGACACGATCGATCAATCCGTAGCTGACGGCTTCGGGCGGAGATAAAAAGTAGTCCCGGTCGGTGTCCTCCGCAATCTTTGCGAGGGGCTGGCCGGTGTGCTCAGCCATCAGACCGTTGAGGGTGTCCTTGAGGAAAAGAATCTCCTTGGCCTGAATCTCGATGTCGACAGCCTGCCCCTGGGCGCCTCCGAGGGGCTGGTGGATCATGATCCGCGCGCTGGGCAGGGCCATGCGCTTGCCCTTGGTGCCACCCGAGAGCAGGAACGCCCCCATGCTGGCCGCCAGGCCATAACAGATCGTTACCACGTCGGGAGCCACCTGCTGCATGGTGTCGTAGATGGCCAGCCCGGCCGTGACGGAGCCGCCCGGTGAGTTGACGTAGATCTGGATGTCCTTTTCGGGATCTTCCGCTTCCAGGAACAGGAGCTGGGCCACCAGGGAGTCGGCCACCTGATCGTCGATGCCTGTGCCCAGAAAGATGATCCGCTCCCGCAGGAGGCGGGAATAGATGTCGAACGCCCGCTCGCCGCGCCCCGACTGCTCCACCACGGTGGGCAGCACGCCTGGCGAGGCCTGCCAGCTGTTGTGGATCGGATGGGAGCGAAGGGCTTCGATCACGCGGCCGGGGCAGGGGGAAACGGTGCAGACGTTCAATCTATGGCGGCCTCAGGCCTGGTCGTCGGCGCTGGCAGCAGACTCGGCCTCAGGGGCTTTCTCCGTGAGGGTGCTGTTGGCTTCGAGCCACTCCAGCAGGCTCTCGCGCAGGAGATCTTCGGCCACGGCTTCGCGCAGCCGCAGCGGATCGATCGAACTGGTGTCGCTCAGACCCTGAATGACCTCCTTGACCTTGGCCTCGATGGCGTCGGCCTCCGGGCGGATGTCTTCGGCTTCGGCCAGGGCCTTGAGGGCGAAACTGCGCCGCAGCCGCTGCTCGGCCTCGGGGCGGGAGCTGTCCATCAGGCTGCGCACCAGATCGGGGGTGAACAGCTTCTTCACATCCATCCCTTGCTGGGCGATCTGGGAGGCGGTCTGCTCGATCAGCGAGCGGATCTCCTGCTGGATCAGTGTCTCGGGCAGGTCCACCTCGCGCTGCTCCACCAGTGCCGTCAGCAGGGCGTCGTGGCGGCTGCTGCGGGCCCCCC
>NZ_JAGQBY010000100.1:0-11581 GCF_024345875.1 Synechococcus sp. EJ6-Ellesmere | reverse complement strand
AAGCGTTCGAATTCGACCGCGAGACCTACCACTCAGATGGCACCTTCCGCAGCTCACCCCGCGGCTGGTTCACCTTCGGTCACGCCACTTTCGCCCTGCTCTTCTTCTTCGGGCACATCTGGCACGGCGCCCGCACCCTGTACCGGGATGTGTTCGCCGGCATCGACCCCGACCTAGGTGAGCAGGTGGAATTCGGCCTCTTCCAAAAACTGGGAGACCGCAGCACCCGCCGTCTTCCCGAGGGTTACATCCCACCGGCTGGCACCAAGCTCAGCTGATCGCCCCCATTCAGGAGATTCTCGATGGAGAGCTTCGCTTACATCCTCATCCTCACCCTGGCGATCGCCACCCTCTTCTTCGCGATCGCCTTCCGCGATCCCCCGAAGATCGGCAAGTGAGATTCAAGACCTTCTGAGGCCTTGGACACATGACGCCCCCGCCCCTGCGGGGGCTTTTTCATGCGGGTAGCGATCACAACCCATCAGCATCACGCCCGGCCCACCGAAAAAGTTGCTGCAGGGGATACCGCAGCGGTGGCGCCGGCACAGTCTTGAGCACTCCTCACTTCTCAATCGAACCTCTACTGACTACACTTCCACTAACCAAACCGCGTGGGTCGCCAAGGGATGCAATGTCCCTCCTGCCAACACACCGATAGCCGGGTGCTGGAATCCCGATCCGCGGATGCTGGCCGCAGTGTGCGCCGGCGGCGTGAGTGCCTCCACTGCGACTATCGCTTCACCACCTATGAACGGGTGGAAACCGTGCCGATCACAGTGGTCAAGCGCACCGGCACCCGAGAGATCTTCAGCCGCAGCAAACTGCTGCATGGTCTGGTGAGGGCCTGCGAAAAAACCGGTCTGGAGCCAGCACGGCTGGAATCCGTGGTCGACGACATCGAGTTGCAACTGCAGCAGCAGCGCCATGGCCGCGAGGTGAGCAGCGCTGAGATCGGGGAACTGGTTTTGCAGCAGCTCAGCGAGATCAGCGAGGTGGCCTACGTGCGCTTCGCGTCGGTCTACAGGCAGTTTCAGGGCATCAGCGACTTCGTCGCCACCCTCGAGGGTCTCAGCCGGCGCCCCTCCCGTCAGCACCCCGATGGTGCCCTGGCCGCCGCGCGCTGAGCTCCAGCGGAGGGTGGATTTGTATGATCGTGGATCGCATGCGTCTGTCGGCGGGCAGGCACGCGTATCCCTTCCTTCTGCCCTGAGCAGACCGCCAGCCTTCCATGACCGTGACCCCTTCCGAGATCAGCAGCACCGAGGCCGAACTGGATCCGACGGGCGTAGGCCCGATCGATCTGGATCCGACGAGCGAGACCTCGGCTGACCTGAACCTCGACATTCCGGAAGAGGTCCCCACAGCCGACGATCCCAGCAGCCGTGCCGTCAGCCGCGACACCGACGGTGCCGGCTTCACGCTGGAAGAGTTCGCCTCCCTGCTCAGCAAGTACGACTACAACTTCAAGCCCGGCGACGTGGTGAACGGCACCGTGTTCGCCATGGAGCCCAAGGGCGCCATGATCGACATCGGCGCCAAGACCGCCGCCTTCATGCCCCTCCAGGAGGTCTCGATCAACCGGGTCGAGGCCCTCAGCGACGTGCTGCAGCCGGGCGAGGTCCGTGAGTTCTTCATCATGAGTGAGGAGAACGAGGACGGCCAGCTTTCGCTCTCAATCCGACGCATCGAGTACCAGCGGGCCTGGGAACGGGTGCGCCAGCTCCAGAAGGAAGACGCCACCATCTACAGCGAAGTGTTCGCCACCAACCGCGGCGGCGCCCTGGTGCGGGTTGAAGGCCTGCGCGGCTTCATCCCCGGCAGCCACATCAGCACGCGCAAGCCCAAGGAAGATCTCGTCGCCGATTTCCTCCCGCTCAAGTTCCTGGAGGTGGACGAGGAGCGCAACCGCCTGGTGCTCAGCCATCGCCGCGCCCTGGTGGAGCGCAAGATGAACCGCCTGGAGGTGGGCGAAGTGGTGATCGGCACCGTGCGGGGCATCAAGCCCTACGGCGCCTTCATCGACATCGGCGGGGTCAGCGGACTGCTGCACATCTCCGAGATCAGCCACGAGCACATCGAGACCCCGCACACGGTGCTCAACGTCAACGATCAGATGAAGGTGATGATCATCGACCTTGACGCCGAGCGGGGCCGCATCTCCCTCTCCACCAAGGCTCTCGAGCCGGAACCCGGCGACATGCTCACCGATCCCCAGAAGGTGTTCGACAAGGCCGAGGAAATGGCCGCCCGCTACAAGCAGATGCTGCTGGAGCAGGCCGAGGAGAACGAGCCGATGGGCGTCACCCTCGACTGAGCGCCATAGCCTGGGGCCCCTGCACCGATCCGATGGTTGAACTGCTCCTGCGTGGTCAACCCCTCGGATCGGTTGAAGCCATCCTCTTCGACAAGGACGGCACTCTCAGCCTGAGTGAACCAGGCCTGCTGGCCCTGAGCCGCGCCCGTCTCCAGGCTTGCCTGGAGCATGTGCCGGAAGCCAACCGCCCCCAGTTCCAGAGCCTGCTCGAGCGGGCCTATGGCCTGCTGGGCGATCAACTCCACCCGGCAGGCACCACCGCTGTGGCCAGCCGCAGTCACAATCTGATCTCCACCGCCACTGCCTTCTGTCAGGTGGGTCTGGGTTGGCCAGATGCCCTGGCCCACAGCGAAGCCGTGTTCGCCGACATCGATCGCGAGCACATCCAGGGCCACGGAGCCCTTCCGGGCGAGGCGTACCTGGCTCCACTCACCGAGGGTGTGAAGCCCCTGCTGCTGGAGCTGCACCGCTCGGGAGTGCTGCTGGCGGTGATCAGCAACGACGACAGCGAGGGAATCCACCGGTTCCTTGGCGGCCACGGGCTCTCTGAGCTGTTTCAGGAGATCTGGAGCGCCGAGATGCGGCCGGCCAAACCAGACCCTGCGGCCGTTCACGGACTCTGCTCCAGGCTTGGTGTCAGCACCTCCAACTGTGCCCTGATCGGGGATGCCAGCAGTGATCTGCGCATGGCCGAGCGGGCAGGGGTGGCCCTGGCCCTGGGCTACAGCGCCGGCTGGACCAGCAGGCCGCCTCTGCCGGAGCATCTGCCCCGCCTTGATCACTGGCGCGAGCTGCAGTTGGCCCGTTCCTCCGGGATGAACCCATCACCAGAGCCAGGCGATAAGCTCAGCCATCCTGAGGTCGGTGCAAGCCGGGATGAGCCACTACGTCTTCACATCTGAATCGGTCACCGAGGGCCATCCGGACAAGATCTGTGATCAGATCAGCGATGCCGTTCTCGATGCACTTCTGAGCGCCGATCCCGCCAGCCGTGTGGCCTGCGAAACCGTCGTCAACACCGGCCTCTGCCTGGTCACCGGCGAGGTAAGCACCACGGCCCGCGTCGACATCACCAGCCTGGTGCGGTCCGTGATCGAAACGATCGGCTACAGCGGCGCCAAAGCCGGTGGCTTCGATGCCAACAGCTGCGCGGTGCTCACCGCCCTCGACCAGCAGTCGCCCGACATCGCCCAGGGGGTCAATGAGGCGGATGACCACGACGGCGACCCCCTCGACCTGGTGGGAGCCGGCGATCAAGGCATCATGTTCGGCTTCGCCTGCGACGAAACCCCGGAGCTGATGCCCCTGCCGATCAGCCTGGCCCACCGCCTGGCCCGCCGGCTGGCCCAGGTGCGGCACGACAACACCCTTCCCTACCTGCTCCCGGATGGGAAAACCCAGGTCAGTGTGGTCTATGAGAACGATCGGCCGGTGGCGATCGACACCCTGCTGATCTCCACCCAGCACCTGGCCGAGATCGATGGAATCAGTGATGAGGAAGGCCTGCGCCAGCGCATCGCCGATGACCTCTGGACCCATGTGGTGATCCCGGCTACGGCCGGTCTGCCCCTGCAACCCGAGCGCGCGGCGGTGCGTTTTCTGGTCAATCCCACCGGCAAGTTCGTGGTGGGCGGCCCCCAGGGTGATGCGGGCCTGACGGGCCGCAAGATCATCGTCGACACCTATGGCGGAACGGCGCGCCATGGCGGCGGGGCCTTCTCCGGCAAGGATCCCACCAAGGTCGACCGTTCAGCGGCCTACGCCGCCCGCCACGTGGCCAAGAGCCTGGTGGCGGCTGGCCTGGCCCGGCGGGTGGAGGTGCAGCTCAGCTATGCGATCGGGGTGGCCAAGCCCGTGAGCATCCTTGTGCAGAGCTCCGGCACCGGCAAGATCAGCGACGACGACCTCACAGCCCTGGTGCAGGAGCACTTCGACCTGCGACCCGGCGCGATCATCGAGACCTTCGGCCTGCGCGATCTCCCCCGCCAGCGGGGCGGTCGTTTCTACCAGGACGTGGCCGCCTACGGCCATTTCGGCCGGCCCGACCTGAACCTCCCCTGGGAGGACGTGAGCGAGGCGGCCGCCAGGCTGCAGCAGGCCACGGCCGATCGGGTCCCCGTGGGCCAGCCAGCCGCCTGAACACCGTGCCCAGTCGCCGTGGCGGCGCCGAGATCTGCCCCCTGGCAATGGGAGTGGATCTGGGCAGCAGCGGCATCCGCCTTGCGGTGATCGATGCACAAGGGCAGGTGCTGGCCGAGCGGGCCACGGCCTACCTCGGCAGCTTCGACGATCCAGCCGGCTGGCAGCAGGGACTGATCGCACTGGTGCAGGGTCTTCCCGCTCAGCTCAGGCATCAGTTGGGCGCCATCAGCCTCGATGGCACCTCCGGCACCCTGCTGGCCTGCCGCTCAGACGGCACACCCCTGGGGCCCGCACTGGCCTACAGCCTGGCCTGCCCCGAGCAGGCAGAGGCCCTCTCGGCACTGGTGCCTGCCGGTTGCGCCGCCGCCAGTGTCAGCGGCAGCCTGGCCAGGGCCCTGCGCTTGCTGGGCCCGCTCGCGCGGGAGAGGGTAGGGGCCTGGTCAGCCACTGATCTGCTCCTGCGCCATCAGGCCGACTGGCTGATGGGCTGGTTGCTGGGTGACTGGCGCTGGGGAGAGGAAGGCAACAACCTGCGCCTGGGCTGGGATCTCAGACAACAACACTGGAGCGGAGAGCTGAAGCGGCAAGCGTGGGCGGCAGCGTTGCCCGAGGTGGTCTCCAGCGGCAGAGCACTGGGGCCGCTGGCTCCAGGCTCTGCCGCTGCGCTGGGGCTGCCAGGCTCCTGCCTGGTGGTGGCCGGCAGCACCGATGCCAACGCCGCCGTACTGGCGGCCGATCCAGCCCCCGGAGACGGAGTCACGGTGCTGGGCACCACCCTGGTGCTCAAGCAGTTCGTGACGGAGCCGATGGCAGCCCCAGGGCTGAGCTGCCATCGGCTGGGAGGGCGCTGGCTGGTGGGCGGAGCCTCCAACGCCGGTGGGGGAGTGCTGCGTCAGTTCTTCAACGATGCCGAACTGGAGCGACTCAGCCGTCAGATCGATCCCTCCAGACCCAGTGGGCTGCACTACCGGCCGCTGCCATCGAGGGGGGAGCGCTTCCCCGTCGACGACCCGGATCTGCTGCCGATCCTGGAGCCACGGCCGGTGAGCGATGTGCTCTTCCTGCAGGGGCTGCTGGAAGGGCTGGCCCGGATCGAAGCCCAGGGATGGGCACGCCTGCGCCAGCTGGGTGCACCGCCGCTGCGGCGGGTGATCAGCCTGGGGGGTGGGGCCCGCAATCCCCAGTGGCGGCAGCTACGACAACTGGCGATCGGCCTGCCGGTGCTCAGCCGTCCAGGCCTGGCACCGGCCCTGGGCATGGCAAGGCTTGCCCTCAGCGCCCTGACGACGGCTGCACCGAAGATGGAGGAGCCTGCACCACCACCTGAGATCCCATGAACGAACGACTGCGAACCGTGATCTCGATGGCCCTGTTCGTGATCCTGGCTGGCTACGTCGGTTTCAGTGCCATCAGGCTGGGGCTCCTGCTCTGGCAGCGATTCGCGCTGGTCTGAGCCGCTTCTCCGCCACAATCAGCCTCAACCCTTGCCCCACCGCCATGGCCAGCGATCCCCTCAGCGAAGCCGTCAGCGACCGGATCTGCCGTCACATGAACAAGGATCATGGCGAAGCCGTGCTGGCCTACGCCCGCCACTACGGCGGGGCGCAGCAGGCCAGCGCCGCCCGCATGCTGCGGGTCAGCCCCGAGGCGATGGAGCTGGAGGTGGATGGCGCCAACCTCTCGGTGCCCTTCGATCACGTGCTCAGCGACAGTGAGGACGCCCACCGCACCCTGGTGGCCATGCTCAAGGCCCTGCCCGAGTCCTGACCTGGGAACACTGAGCGGCAACGTTGCACGCATCCCGGGAGATCGCCGCCATGGTCCAGGCCCTGTTGAGGGGATGCCTCGAGCTGATCACCCAGGCCACCTGTCCACTCTGCGGCCGCCCGGCCGAGCCTGAAAGCTGGAGGGGGCGTGATCAGCCGCAGGCCTGCCAGGCCTGCCGCCAATCGCTGGAGCTCGAGACCCAGCCTGGGCTGTGCGGCCTTGAGCCGATGCCCTGGTGGGCTCTGGGCCTCTATCAGGGGGCGTTGCGCAGCCTGCTGCTGCGCCAGCGGCGCGAGCCCAGCAGCCAGGCAATTCCCTGTCTGGCGAGGTCGCTGGCCACAACACTGCCTTCACCTCTGCGGGAGTTGAGCGTCGTGGCGATCCCCAGCTGGAAACGACGGGCCAACCTGCTGCCACTGCTGATCTCTCAGGCGCTGGGCCTGCCCCGCCTGGCCCTTCTGGAGCGCAGCAGGGCCACGCTGGGGCAGCACCACCTCAACCGCCGCCTGCGGGCACTCAACCAGGAGAGGGCCTTCCGGGTCGTCCCAGGCGGAGTTTCCCGCAGCCGACGCTCCCGTCAGGGTCTGTTGCTGGTGGATGACAATCTCACCACAGGAGCCACGGCCATGGCCGCGGCCGCAGCCCTCGAGGACGCCGGTTACCCGGTGTTGGGCCTGCTCTGCCTGGCTCGGACGCCTGCTCCAGGCCGTGATCTAAGATCCTGCGGTGCTGCCGAGCGGCCGGCCGGGATAGCTCAGTTGGTAGAGCAGGCGACTGAAAATCGCCGTGTCCCCAGTTCAAATCTGGGTCCTGGCATTCTTTCCTGAAGGCCCTTGTCCAAGGGTCGAACCCATCGCCCCGGTGGGTCTCCCTCGAAGCTGACGTGCCCTGACGCGATGCGAACCCCTCCCGAGCGACCGTCCAACCAGCAGTTCAGCAATGCCGACAGCTACGGAATGGCCTTCGATGAAGCCTGGGACAGGATCGGCGACCTCGATCCAGCTGATCCAGGGGCCCGCGACGACGCCCTTGAGAGGGTGATCAGCTCCTTGAGCGATCACCCGTTCGCCCTGAGCCAACCGGAGCTGGTGCGCCATGTGGCGGAATTCCGCCTGCGCCTGCTCAAGCGCTGAGGCCGCTGCGGCAGGCCGGCCCCATAGGATTCGCCCCATGACCAGCTCCCTGACGCGCCTGGTTCGGATGCTGAGCGCCGGGTTCAGCAACCAGCACCAGGCTTTCGAGAACCCCCCCATCTACGCCCACATCCTGGTGCGTTTCCGCCCGCTGCCGCAGCTTGAGCCTGGCTCCCTGCTGCTGGAGCAGTCGTACGCCTTTGCGCCCGGCCAGCCTTACCGCATCCGGGTGCTGCGTGCCGAGAACGCCCCGGACGGCAGCCTGCGGATCCACAACCACGCCCTCCACGACGAGCGGCGGTTCTGGGGAGCAGTTGAGGATCCTGAGCGCATGGCCCAGATCCAGACCGAGGATCTGCGCCTGCTGGAGAGCTGCACGTATGTGGTGCACGGCCAGGGCGAGGGCTTCGTCGGAGAGGTGGAGCCCGGCTGCCGCTGCCTGGTGGAACGCAAGGGAGCCACGGCTTACCTGGTGAGCAGTTTTGAAATCGACGGCGAGTCGATGCGCACGATCGACCGGGGCCACGATCCCGCCACCCATGACCAGCTCTGGGGATCCCTGGCGGGACCGTTCGAGTTCCAGCGTACCGACGACTTCAGCCCTGAGATTCCACTCGCCTGGCTGGAGAGCTGGACGACCTGATGAGCAGGGCCTGATCAGGACTGGGTCAGGGGCGAAGCCAGGACAATGCGCAACAAAAGATGATGAAGCTAGCCAAATAAATTGGGCTGCACAGTAAAGCTCTGTGAGGTCTTTTGTCACTAGGGGTTTGTGCTCATCAGGGGTGCCTAAGTTCATCGCCTATTCATCTGGCATTCCATGGCCCTGCCTCTGCTCGAGCTCAATCCCACCGCCCTCAGTGCCCGCGTTAGCAACCTGTCGGTTGGCAGCGAAGAAGAGCCACGGCGCACACCGGAAGGGGTGCAGCGCAGTCCTCAGGCCATGGATGAACTGATCGAAAGGGCCTACCGCCAGATCTTCTTCCATGCCTTCAAAGCCGACAGGGAGCCTGGCCTTGAATCCAGACTGCGCCGCGGTCAGATCAGCACCAAGCAGTTCATCCGTGGTCTGCTTCTTTCAGAGAAGTTCCGCAGGGATTTCTACCGTTGCAACAGCAACTATGCCGTCGTGGAGCAGGTGGTTGGCCGTGTTCTCGGCAGGCCCGTGCATGGAGAGCGCGAACAGATCGCCTACTCAATTCTGATTGCCACCGAAGGAATGCAGGGCTTCGTCGATGCCCTGCTCAACTCACCCGAATATGTCGATACCTTCGGCGAGGATGAAGTGCCCTACCAGCGCTCGCGTGTACTCCCCGGCCGCAGCCTTGGCGAGAAACCCTTCAACCAGCAGGCTCCACGCTATTCCTCCTACTGGCGCGACATCAGTGCCTCCCGCGCCCCTGCCGGCCCGTTCAGCGCTGGCGCACAACTCGAGCGGGGGCTGCGTTCCCCCGCCTGGGTCGATGGTCAGCCTCCAAAGCTCGCTCAGACCCTCTGGCTGGGACTCGCCGCCATCGGCGGCGTCGAACTGTTGCGCATCCTGATCACCACCGCGGCCGCGATGCTCAGCACGGGCTCTCCTGGCTGAGGCGCTGTCCAGGGGGGGGGGGGGCAGCCTGAGCTGATGGTCTGATTCAGGCGCTCAGCTCATCCATGAAGGGCTGTTCCCCCTCGTCTGGGAACAGTGTTTCCGCCCCGTATTCCTGCTCTGGAGCAGGGTCGGCGTCGCCAAGCACGCGCAAGGGCCTCACGAGGCCTGCAGCATGGGCCATCCCCTCGGGAACCTGCCTGTGAACAGGCTGATCCAGCAGGCCTTCGAGGCGACTCAGGCGATCATCGGTCTGCTCCAGCAGGTCGAGAACAGCGGCTGAATCGACGCCATCCCGGCCTGCGCGATCCAGCAACCCGACCTGTTGACCCTCCAGGTGGAGCAGACGCTCCTCCATCTCCAGCAAGCGCAGAGTGAGCGTTTCAGTGAGCTCACCAAGGGCCTTGAGCTGGACGCCGAAGCGCAGGGGCCAGGCCTCGGAATCAGATGTCGATGTCATGGGTCATTCAGTGACCACGATGGTCGGATGGTATCGGCCTCAGGAGCGGGCGCCAGGGGGGCGACTTTGTAACGATTCTGAAAAGCACCGGTGAGAGCGTAAACGCCCCCATAGGATCCGGCTGCAGACAGCATCGTCGGGGACGTTGTGGCCTGTGTTTAGCACCGCTTCGACGGCTTCCCCGACCCCCTTCGTCTCCCTTCTCTTCCCGGCCTGCACGCCCATGACACTCGTCAACGCTGCCTACCTGGGCATCGATCGCTTCGCGAACGTCCGCGACAAGGACAACTGGTCAAACGCTACCGAAGCCGACATCGCCGGACTGATTCGTTCGGTCTACCAGCAGGTTCTCGGTTACCAGTACGTGATGAAGAGCGAGCGGCTCGAGGGTCCTGAGTCACTGTTCCGCAGGGGATACCTGAGCGTGCGGGAGTTCGTGCGACAGGTGGCCAAGAGCAACCTCTACAGACAGCGCTTCTTCGAGAACAGCAATCCCTACCGGTTCATCGAACTGAATCACAAGCATCTGTTGGGCCGGGCGCCTCAGAACAAGGCTGAGATGCTTCACCATTTCACGATCCTGCAGAACGAGGGCTTCGACGCTGAAATCGACTCCTACATCGACAGCGCCGAATACCAGGATCGCTTCGGTGAAGAGCAGGTTCCCTATCTGCACGGCTGGAACTATTCCGTCGGCCAGCAGGGTCTCCAGTTCTCCTACATGCTGCAACTCACCCGCGGCGCGGCGGCGTCGATCAAGGGTGACACCTCCAAGAATCAGTCGCGTCTGAATCCCTCCGTTCACAAAGGTGCGCCCATCCCAGTGGTGAGCCCGAATGCCAAGGGATCAGCGTTCCGCTCCGTCGAATCCGATGGTGTCACGCGCATGGGTGTGGGCGCCGGCGAACAGGGCCGCACCTACCGGGTCGAAATCTCCGGCTTCAACAACTACCGCCTGCACAAGCGCAGCAACCGGGTGCGTTTCATCCCCTTCAACAAACTGCTCGACTACCAGCAGCAGATCCAGCGCGAAGGCGGCCGCATCGCCAGCGTCAGCCCGGTCAACTGAACTTCTTCCCCATCCCCGTCGTTCCCCATCCACCATGAAGGTCTCTGCAGGCACCCGCGGCAGCAGCTTCAGCAGCAATCGCCAGGTCACGATCCAGGTCACTGGCCTGGCCAACAACGACTACGTGCGCAGCTCCGATTGCACCATGCAGGTCCCCTACACCCGCATGAACGAAACCATGCGGCTCGTTCATCGCCTGGGGGGAACCATCACCGGCGTGAGTGTCAGCGGCTCGGGCGACAGCTCCGAGTCCTGACGGTGATTCGGCTTTGAGCCTGATCGTGCCCCTCAAGGCCTTCAGGATCATCCACAGCCATCGGCACCACTGAAGTAGCCCCCCTGAAGGGGGGCTTTTTTATGTTTCCGGTTCATGGGCTGGTGGGCTGCCTGTGGCCGTCCTGTCAGCCTGGGCAAGCCCCTGGAACAGGGACTGGCAGAACAACGCATCGGCCCGGTGGATCTTACTGTTCGTCCGGTTACAGAACGGCCCAAGCCTGGCCATGGGGCTGTCCCTGAACTCCCGCCAAGGACTCAAAGAGCTTGCACCGCAACACTGTTGCCGCTGGGATGACCGTTTGTGAATGATCGAGCGTGCCGACGGGCTTAGGGCCAACAATACTCAGGTCAAGTCGAGCCACTTCTGGCCAACGGTCGGTCCAGCCGGCCAGCCGGTTGATCCGGTCCACGCCAGATGTTCTCGCACTAGGCATGAGAGTTCGCCTTCGGCGCTCTCGCTGTTGATCACCCAACTCCCGACCCCCACCCGTCGAGAACAGGAGCTTTTTTACATGTTCGACGCCTTCACCAAGGTCGTTGCTCAGGCTGATGCCCGCGGCGAATTCCTCAGCTCTGCCCAGATCGATGCCCTGGCGTCGGTCGTCGCAGACAGCAACAAGCGGATGGATGCCGTCAACCGCATCACCTCCAACGCCTCCAGCCTGGTCACCAACGCTGCTCGCGATCTGTTCGATCAGCAGCCGGCCCTGATCGCCCCCGGTGGCAACGCCTACACCCACCGCCGCATGGCTGCCTGCCTGCGCGACATGGAGATCATCCTCCGCTACGTCACCTACGCCGTCTTCACCGGCGATGCTTCCGTCCTGGAAGA
>NZ_JAGQBY010000010.1:0-33499 GCF_024345875.1 Synechococcus sp. EJ6-Ellesmere | reverse complement strand
TGGAGATCGAGGGCCGCGCTCCCTTCCTGCTGGTGATCTTCAGCGAAGGGTCGGAGCGAGCCGTCGATGATCAGCTCCTGCCTGAGCTGAGCCGACTGCTCAGCGAGGCCTGTGCAGCGAGCTGAACACCAGTGGCCTGAAGGCCTGCCCAGGCCTAACTCTGGGGGCCAGTCTGCTGGCTGAAGGTTCTTGGAACGGAGAGGGAGGGATTCGAACCCTCGACAGAAGTTGCCTCCTGTAACTCCTTAGCAGGGAGCCGCTTTCAACCACTCAGCCACCTCTCCAGGGGCTTGACGAGCTTATCAGCGATCGCGCGCGACCTCGCCAAGGCGGAGGCGGGGCAGGCGGTGCTTGAAGCCGCAAAGAATTTCCCAGGGGATGGTGCCACTGGCCTGGGCCCAGTCCTGGGGGGTGATGCGCTCGCCGCCGCCGTCGCCCAGCAGGGTGACCACCGAGCCCACCTCCAGCTGAGGAGCTTCGGTGGCATCGATCAGCAGCTGATCCATGGTGATCGCCCCCACCTGGGCCAGCCGGCGCCCAGCGAAGAGCACCTCCAGTTGGTTGCTGAGCAGCCTGGGCACCCCATCGGCGTAGCCGATCGTGACCACCGCCAGCCGACTCGGACGCCGGGTGGTGTAACGGTGGCCATAGCTCACCCCCACCCCGGCCGGCACCTCGCGGATCAGGCACACTCTTGCGCGCACGCTCATGGCGGGCTGCAGCGGTACCGTGTGGCTCAGGTGCTCCGCGGGCGCCTGGCCGTAGAGCGCCAGGCCCACACGCACCAGGTCGTAGTGGAGCCGGCGGCAGCGCAGGGTGCCGGCGGAATTGGCCAGATGACGAACTCCGGTGGCCAGTCCCAGCTCACCGGCGCCGCGCAGCACGCTCTCGAAGCGCTGCTGCTGGAGAGCGGTCAGGCCGCCCCCTCCCGGGTCGGGAGCGTCGGCATCGGCCAGGTGGGAGTAGACCCCAGCCAGCAGCACCGCATCCAGCCCGAGGAGGGCCTGCAGCAGCCTCACCCCATCGCCCCAGTCGACCCCGAGCCGGGCCATGCCGGTGTCGAGCTTGAGGTGCAGCGCCATGGAGCGGCCGCTGCCACTGGCCAGGTTCTGGCAGAGCAGGGCCTCGCGCATGCCGCTGATGGTGGGCATGAGGTCCCACTCCAGGCAGCTGCGCAGTTCCTCGGGGTGAATCAGATTCCCCATCACCAGCACCGGTGCCTCCAGACCCGCCTGGCGCAATTCGATGCCTTCCTGCAGGGTGGCCACCCCCAGAGACGTGGCTCCGCCAGCCATGGCCGCGCGAGCAACCGGGGCGGCGCCATGGCCGTAGCCATCGGCTTTGACCACAGCCATCAGCGACGAGTCCGGAGCCAGCCACCGGCCCAGGGCCCTGGCGTTGTGCTCGATCGCTGTCTCATCCACCTCCACCCAGGCCCTCTGCCGCGGATGAAGCCCGGGCGCCACGAACCGCTGGGGATCCTCAACTGGCAGTGGTTGTCTGGGCTGGAGCATCGTTGCTATCTCAGACGGGCATTCCAGCAGAGTCAATCTGGTGTGAACCGTCAGTCCAATCTCGTGCCTGTTGGCTCAAACCCGTTAGCATGGCGGCCATCTGGGGATCTGGCACCCCTTCCGTGGACCATGCGCCGTGAGCCAGGTTCTGGTCCTGAATGCGTCCTATGAGCCTCTGAACATCACCAGCTGGCGTCGGGCCACGGTGATGCTGCTCAAGGGCAAAGCCGAAGGTCTTGAGCACGACCCGAAGCATCCCATTCGTGGCGAGATGTTGCTGCCGTCGGTGATCCGTCTGCGCCAGTTCGTGCGGGTGCCCTTCAAGCAGTTGCCGCTGACCCGCCGCAACGTCTTCCAGCGTGACGGCCACAGCTGCCAGTACTGCGGCTACCAGGGTGAGCAACTCTCGATCGACCATGTGATCCCCCGCAGCCGCGGAGGGACGGACACCTGGGAGAACGTCACCACCGCCTGCCTGCGCTGCAATGTGCGCAAGGGCAGCCGCACGCCCCGGGAAGCGGCCATGCCCCTGGCCCGGGTGCCGCGGCGGCCGGTGAGCACCCTCTATTTCGAGGCCACCCGCCACATCCGCTCCGGTCGCCAGGAATGGGCCAAGTACGTGATCGGGGCCTGAGAGGCTCACTTGAGTCGCCTGTGTCAGCAGCGGGCCTCAGTCCACGCCTGCGCCTTCGGCTACCAGCTGCTCCAGACGGGTCTTCTGCTCCGCTGCCACGCACGCCCCGATCACCTCGGCGAGCTGGCCCTGCAGCACCGGCTCAAGGGCGAAGTTGCGCCCCAGCCGGTGGTCGGTGACCCGGTTGTCCTTGGCGTTGTAGGTGCGGATCTTTTCGCTGCGCTCGCCGCTGCCCACCTGGGCACGGCGGGCAGAGCTCTCGGCGGCGGCGGCCTCTGCCAGTTCCCGCTCCAGCAGTTTGGCCCGCAGGATCTCCAAAGCCCGCTCTCGGTTCTGGAGCTGCGAGCGCTCCTGGGTGCAGAACACCCGGATGCCCGTCGGTTTGTGCAGCAGATCCACGGCCGTCTCCACCTTGTTGACGTTCTGCCCGCCGGCGCCGCCTGAGCGGGCCGTGCTGATGTCGAGATCAGCGGGATCGAGCTGGACCTCCACCGGATCGGCCTCGGGCATCACGGCCACTGTCGCGGTGGAGGTGTGAACCCGTCCCTGGGACTCGGTGGCTGGCACCCGCTGGACCCGGTGCACCCCGGCCTCGTACTTGAGCTGGCTGTAGACGCCATCGCCGCGGATCGCCAGGATCAGCTCCTTGAAGCCGCCCAGGTCGGATTCCGAGGCACTGAGGGGCTGCACACTCCAGCCCACGGTCTGAGCGAAGCGCTCGTACATCCGGGCCAGATCGCCTGCCCACAGAGCCGCTTCATCTCCTCCAGTACCAGCGCGGATCTCGAGCATCACGCTGCGCTCATCGCGGGGGTCACTGGGGAGCAGGGCGAGGGTGAGCTGCTGTTCCAGTCCATCGAGCTGGCCTCCCAGCTCCCTGAGTTCCTCCTGGATCAGGGCCTCCATCTCGGGATCCCCCTTGCTCTGGCGGGCCAGTTGCTGAGCCTCCCCCAGTTGCCGCTGCAGGCTCTGCCAGTGGCCGAGGCCCGTGGCCAGCGGCTCGAGCCGGGCCCGTTCCTTGGAGAGACGGCGCAACTCAGAAGGGTCGGCCGCCACGGCAGGATCGGCCAGCTGACGTTCGAGCGCTTGGAAGGTGCGATCGGCGGCCTCAAGGCGCTCACGCAGCAGGGATGGATCCATGGGGGCGGGTGAGCAGACAGCACAAAGCCGGACACCCGTGGGCGTCCGGCCTCCAAAGCAGACCTGAACGGATCAGGCCTGGGTCTCGGCCTCGGGCTTGGCCTCTTCTCCCCCGGCTTTGGTGGTGGCGTTGTCAGCACTGCCCATGCCGTACTTGCGCATGAAGCGGTCCACGCGGCCCTCGGTGTCGAGGATCTTCTGAGTACCGGTGTAGAAGGGGTGGTTGCCACTCCACACGTCCACGTGCAGCTCGGGCTGGGTGGAGCCGGTGGTCATCACCACCTCTCCGTTGCAGATCACCTTGGCATCGGGATACCAGGTGGGATGGATGTCGGCCTTGGGCATGGCTGGAATGGGCTGAATACGGAAGGGAGGGATCAGCGCTTGGAGAACTGGGGCGCTTTACGGGCTTTCTTCAGGCCGTACTTGCGCCGTTCCTTGGCCCGGGGATCACGGCTGAGGTGGCCTTCGGTCTTGAGCGGCTTGCGGTTGTCCGGCGAGAGCTCACAGAGGGCACGGGCAGCACCCTGCTTGATGGCATCGGCCTGACCGGTGAGACCACCGCCTTTGACGTTGACCAGCAGGTCGTACTCGGCGGAAAGGCCAAGGGTGTCCAGGGGTGCCTTCACCGCGCTGAGGTAGCTGGGGTTGTAATTGAGATAGTTGTCGCCGGGCCGGCCGTTGATGGTGATCGAACCGGTGCCGGGGACGACACGCACACGGGCGACGGCCGTTTTGCGGCGGCCCGTTCCCCAGTAGACGACGCGGTTGGAAGCGGTGCTCATTGTGCGGTGGCGGAAGGATCGAGAGCCAGAACCTGGGGCTGCTGGGCGGCGTGGGGATGCTCGGCACCCTTGTACACCTTCAGTTTGCGGAACAACTGACGGCCGAGGGCGTTGTGGGGAAGCATGCCCTTGATGGCCTTCTCGACGATCCGCTCGGGCAGGCGAGCCTGCAGTGCCTCGAAGGTTTCGGTCTTCATGCCGCCGGGACGGCCGGAATGACGTCGGTAGATCTTCTGGCTGGCCTTGTTGCCGCTGATGCGGATCTTGTCGGCGTTGATGATGACCACGAAGTCACCGGTGTCCAGGTGGGGAGTGAAGGTGGGCTTGTTCTTGCCACGCAGCACACTGGCCACCTCGCTGGCCAGACGGCCAAGGGTCTGATTCTCAGCGTCCACCAGAAACCACTGGCGGTCGAGGGAATCGAGAGAGGGAACGGAGGTCTTGTTCATCGCACCGGCGGGCCGGATCGGAGTAAGGCACCATCCGAACGGATGGGGCTGGACATGGGGCGGAAGGGCCGCATCGATGGGTGACCCCAACGGCACGAAGCGCAATCCCTGAGCCTAACCTTTGCCCCATTGGCCCGTCTCCGGGACTCCGCTGGATGGATGATCCAGTGGCGAACTCGCCTTCTGGCTGGTGGACAGCGCGGGCGGGCTCAGGGAAGGAAGCTCCGGCGGATCCTGGCATTCCAGCCAGTGCCGCGGTTGGCCATCATACCAGGCGGATAGCGGGAAAGGTGGCGAAGGATAGCCCACCCTCAGAAGGCAAAGCCCATGGGCAGGGGCCGCCTCCTTCACCTCCGAGCGGGCCCGCTGCCGCCAGCGCCGCTCGAAGCCGGCCAGGCTCAGCTGGCCCTCTCCCACCGCCACCAGCTGGCCCATGATCAGGCGCACCATCCCGTAGAGAAAACCGCTCGCCTGGATCTCGACCACCACCAGGTCGCCGTGGCGCTCAAGGCTCACGGCCTGCACCTTGGTGCGGGCGTGGGGGCGGCGGCTGCCGGCCCGCTGGAAGGCGCTGAAATCGTGGAAGCCCAGTAACCCGCGCAGAGCAGTGGCCATGGCGCGTTCATCGAGGCGCTGCCGGTAGCGGTGCCAGCTCCAGGGGGAGAGAAACAGGTTGGGTCTGCGGCCGTTGTAGAGCGTGTAGCGGTAGCGGCGGTAGCAGGCGGAGAAGCAGGCGTGCCAGGTGCTGGGCACGGCGGCGGCGGCCCTGACCCGGATCGAGGCCGGCAGGCGGCCGTTGAGGGCCGCTGCCCAGCGCTCGGAGGGAATCGGTCCGCTGGCTTCGAAATGCACCACCTGTCCTGCCGCGTGGACCCCGCTGTCGGTTCGTCCGGCGGCCATGGCCCGTAGAGGGCGGTGCGGATCGAGTGTGGCCAGGGCCCGCTCCAGGGTCTCCTGCACGCTGGGCTGATGGGGCTGGCGCTGCCAGCCACAAAATGAAGAACCCTCGTACTGCAGGCAGAGGGCGATCCGCTGGATCGGACTCTGGTCTGTGCACGAGGGCAAGGTGGCGTCGACGTGGGGCGTCAGACCAGCTCGATGATGGCCATTTCGGCATTGTCACCCCGGCGGGGGACGGTGCGGATGATCCGGGTGTAACCCCCATTCCGCTCGCCGTAGCGCTCCTGGGCCTTGTCGAACAGGGAGTGCACCAGCTGCTTGTCGAAGATGTAGCCAATGGCTCGACGGCGGGCTGCCAGGCTGCCGTCCTTGGCGAGGGTGATCATGCGCTCAGCCTCATTACGCAGGGCCTTGGCGCGGGTCTTGGTGGTGGTGACGCGGCCTTCGCGGATCAACTGAGTGGTGAGTCCACGCAGGAGGGCCTTGCGTTGGTCGGCGGGTCGTCCGAGCAGAGGGACGCGGCACTGGTGTCGCATGATTCCGGGGAGATGGAAGAAGGTGAGGGAAAGTGAAACGTTGCCGCTCAGGCGGTGGTGCGGCTCTGGGGCAGGGAGATGCCGATGCGCTCCAGCGCTTCAATCACCTCATCAGCAGACTTCGAGCCGAAGTTCTTGATCTCGAGGAGATCTTCGTAACTGAAGCCCATCAGGTCGGAGACCGAATTGACCTGGGCCCTCTTCAGGCAGTTGTAGGCCCGAACAGAGAGGTTGAGCTCCTCCAGGGGAATCTGGCTCTCAGCTGAGGGCTCAGGCTCCAGGCCTGGCTCCTCGACCATGGTCAGACTGGCCAGGGGCTGGAACAGCTGGATCAGCTGATTGGCGGCCTGGGCCATGGCGTCGTCGGGTGTGATCGAGCCACTGGTGACGATCTCCAGGCGCAGGCGTTCGCGGGCCGACCCACCTTCGCCGACGGCCGTTTCATCGACGGTGTAGTTCACCCGGCGCACGGGCATGAACACCGCATCGATCTGGAGCAGATCGATTGCGCTGGTGTCTTCGTGATGACGGTCCACCGGCCGGTAGCCGACTCCCTTCTCCACATGAACTTCCAGTTCCAGCGAGTGACCTTCAGCCACGGTGGCGATCGGGCGATCGAAATCAATCACCTGAACCTGGGATGAGAACTGAAGGTCGGCGGCGGTGACGCTGGCGGGACCGTTCACGATCAGCCGGCCGATCTCAAGATCGCGGTTGCGGCTGTTGACAACGACTTCCTTGCAGTTCAGCAGGATGTCGAGGACGTCTTCGCGCACGCCCGGGATGGTGGCGTATTCATGGTTGACGCCGGCGATGCGCACGGCGGTGATGGCACTGCCCTCCATGCCGCCCATCAGCACCCGGCGCAGGGCGTTGCCGAGGGTGATGGCCTGACCGCGGTCCAGGGGCCCGATCACGAACACACCGGTCTGGGAGCGGTCGTCGGCGATGTGATGCTCGACCCGATCGATCTGATACTGATGCACGGCCTGATGGTGGTGAAGAGGAACGCCGAGGAGCGGCTGGGAACGGATGCTCAGACCCGGCGGCGCTTGGAGCGGCGGCAGCCGTTGTGGGGCAGGGGGGTGACATCCCGGATGAGGGTGATCTCGAGTCCGGCCACCTGCAGGGCCCGGATAGCGGTTTCACGCCCGGAGCCCGGACCGCGCACCAGCACCTCGATCTGACGCATCCCCTGCTCAAGGGCCCTGCGGCCTGCGGCTTCAGCGGCGGTCTGGGCCGCGAAGGGGGTGCCCTTACGAGCTCCTTTGAAGCCGCTGGCGCCGGCCGACGACCAGGAGATCACCTCACCGGCCGTGTCGGTGATCGACACGATGGTGTTGTTGAAGGTGCTCTGGATGTGTGCCACACCGTTGGGCACGTTGCGCTTGGTTTTCTTCGCGCCGGTTTTCTTGGCTGGCTTCGCCATGGACGGGGGGCTGGTGGGGTGAAAAGGTGGTGGGACTGAGCGGCGGGGCCGGGCTCAGGCAGGCGGATTACTTCTTCTTGCCGGCCACGGTCTTGCGGGCGCCGCGGCGTGTACGGGCATTGGTACGGGTGCGTTGACCGCGCACGGGGAGACCCATGCGGTGGCGGCGCCCCCTGAGGCAGCCGATGTCCTGCAGGCGCTTGAGGGCCATGCCCTCCTGACGGCGCAGGTCACCCTCGAGGGTGAAGGTTTCGACAGCTGCCCGCAATTTCTGGACATCGCCGTCGTCGAGGTCCTTGACGCGGATGTCGGGGTTGACGCCAGCCTTGGTCAGGATCTTCTGGGCCCGGCTGAGCCCGATCCCGTAGACGTACGTGAGAGAAATCTCGACCCTCTTGTCACGAGGGATATCGACACCGGCAATCCGAGCCACGAAAAAACGATTCAGTTGGGCAGAGGGAGCCCGGCCAGTGTGGGCAGGGCGGTGCGCCCCGAAGGGCACTGGGGGAGGAAGGACGCGGGGCCGGTCAGCCCTGGCGTTGTTTGTGCTTGGGGTTGGTGCAGATCACCATGACCCGGCCGTGGCGACGAATCACGCGGCACTTGTCGCACATCTTCTTGACTGAGGCACGCACCTTCATGGGCGGTGGCTCTCCTTTTTGCAAACAGCTAACGTATCACAAGGGTTGACTCACAACCGCACTGACCCTGCTCGCGACCGCCTCCACGGCCCCTTCCGCCTCCACCTCCCGGATCAAGCCCAGCTGGCGGTAGAAGGCGATCAGGGGTGCTGTCTGCTCGCGGTAGACCTCCAGACGGTTGCGGATCACCGCTTCGTTGTCGTCGTCGCGCCCGCGGCTGAGCAGCCTCTGCAGCAGGATGCCGTCGTCGAGCTGCAGGAGCACCACATGCTCGATCGGCTGCTTCAGCTCGTCGAGCAACTCCCTGAGGGCTCCGGCCTGGGCCAGGTTGCGGGGGAAGCCATCCAGCAACCAGCCGCCGTCATGGCTGAGCAGGCGGGCCTTCACGATCGCCAGGACCAGCGCATCGCTCACCAGTTCGCCCCGGGCCATCACGGCCTGGGCTTCCGTCCCCAGCTCGCTGCCCGCCTGCACTTCGGCCCGCAACAGTTCGCCGGTGGAGAGGTGGAGCAGACCGCGTTCAGCGGCCAGCAACTGGGCCTGGGTCCCTTTGCCGGCTCCTGGGGGGCCGAGGAAAAGAAGGCGGTCGGACATGGTCGGATGGGATGACTGAGATGGGCGCGGCTGTGGGCTGGAGCGGATCACTCCCGCACCATGCCCTCGTAGCGCTGGGAGATCACGTAGGTCTGCACCTGCTTGGCGGTGTCGATGGCGACACCCACAAGGATCAGCAGGGAGGTGGCCCCCAGACCCTGGAAGGTGCGCACCTGTGTGGCGCCTTCCACGGCGGAGGGGATGATCGCCACCGCTCCAAGGAAGAGACCCCCCAGCAGAGTGAGCCGGTTCTGCACGCCGCTCAGGTATTGGGCGGTGGCGGAGCCGGGCCTCACACCGGGAATGGCCACGCCCCCACGTTTGAGGTTGGTGGCGATGTCGATCGGATTGATCGTGAGCGAGGCATAAAAGAGCGAAAAGCCGCAGATCAGCGCGAAGAAGATCAGGGCGTAGAGCCAGGGTGTGCTGCTGTTCGGGTTGAGGTAGCCGGCCAGCTGGATCAGCCAGGGGGCCCTGGTGATGTTGGCGATTGTCAAGGGCAGGAAGACCACCGCAGAAGCGAAGATGATCGGCATCACGCCGCCGGCGTTGAGCTTGAGCGGCAGGTAGCTCTGGCGGCTGGCGAGGCTGGCCTGCCCCACCTGGCGCTTGGCGCTCACGATCGGGATGCGCCGGCTGCCCTCCTGCACGAAAATGATGCCCACGATCGTCACCAGGAAGATCAGCACCAGCACCACGATTCCGCCGATGGTGGCCCTGTCTCCGCTCTCGGCCAGCTTCACCGTGGAGCCGAGCGCCCTGGGCAGGGTGGCCACGATGTTCACGAAGATCACCAGGGAGGCGCCCTGGCCGATCCCCCGCTCGGTGATCACCTCACTGATCCACATGACCACCATCGCTCCGGTGACCAGCGCCAGGGTGGTCTGAATCACGAACACCGGCATGGGAATGCCGGGGAGGGCGTACTGACGAAGGATCAGTGCGAAAACGGTGCTTTGCAGCAGGCCCCAGCCCAGGGCCACGTAGCGGGTGATCTGGGCGATCTTGCGCCGCCCGGCTTCCCCTTCGTTCTTCTGGAGGTCCTCCAGCTGGGGCAAGGCGGCGGTGAGCAGCTGCAGGATGATTGAAGCGTTGATGAAGGGCAGGATCCCCAGGGCGAACACCCCCAGGGTGGAGATGCCACCGCCGGTGAAGATGTCGAGGAAGCCGATCAACTGGCCGCCCTGCTGGATGAACTGCTGGAAGGCCACCCGATCGATGCCCGGCACGGGGATGTAGATCCCCAGACGCACGAGCAACAGCAGGCCCAGGGTGGTGAGAACCCGATCCCTCAGTCCCTTGGACTGGATCACCTGGGTGATGATTTCCGCGGCACTGGGGTTACGGCCCCGGCTGACGAGCATGGCGAGAAGGGACGAGGGACGGACTGGCGGAGAAGGGGCAACGACGGCAAAGCCGCCTGCGCATCCGAAGAACGGCGGCAGACGGCTGGTTGCCTGGCGGATCCCTGAAAATCAGGGGTCAGGCTTTGGCCGATCAGTCGATCAGCTCGCAGGTGCCACCGGCCGCCTCAATCTTGGCGCGGGCCGAGGCGGTGAAGGCAGCCGCTTCGACGCTGAGCCTGATGCTCAGTTCACCGCTGCCGAGAATCTTCAGCGGATGCTTGGGGCTGGTAACCAGGCCAGCTTCCACCAAGGAGTCGAGGGTGACGGTGCTGCCAGACTCAAGTTCGGCCAGTTTGCCCACATTGAGCACGGTGAAGTGCTTGGGGTTGACGAGCGGGAAATGCTTGAGCTTGGGGATGCGCCGGTAAAGGGGCATCTGACCGCCCTCGAAGCCGGGGCGGGTGGGACGACCCGAGCGGGACTTCTGGCCGCGCATGCCGAAGCCGCAGCTGGCGCCCTGGCCGGCGGCGATGCCGCGGCCTTTGCGCAGTTTGCGGCGCCTGGCACCGGTCTGAGGGGTGAGGGTGCTGAGTGAGAGGGTCATGGGGCTCAGGAGTAAATCTGCTCGAGGGAGATGCCCCGTTCCTTGGCCGTCTCCTTGTGGGTGCGCAGAGACTGCAGCGCCTGAATGGTGGCGCGGGCGTTGTTGAGGGGGGTCTTGCTGCCAAGGCGCTTGGCCAGCACGTTCTTGATCCCGGCCAGTTCCAGCACCGTACGGATCGAGCCGCCCGCGATCACACCGGTACCAGGGGCCGCGGGGCGCATCAGGATGCTGGCGGCGCCGTCGACACCATGGCCGTCGGTGGGGATCGAGCTGGTGCGGGTCAGGGGCACCTTGACCAAGTGCTTCTTGCCATCGGCCACGCCCTTGCGCACGGCGCCGATCACATCACCCGCCTTGCCAACGCCCACTCCGACCTGGCCGCGCTCGTTGCCGACCACGACGATGGCGCGGAAGCTCATCTTCTTGCCGCCTTTGACGGTCTTGGAGACACGACGGATCTGGACCACCCGCTCCTGCCATTCGGAGTCGCGCTCCTGGCCGCGGCGGTTGTCACCCCGGCGGCCACCGCCACCGCGGCGGTCACCACCGCCGCCACCGCGGTTGCCGCCGCCGCGGCGTTCCTGCTGGCCTTCGGTGGCAGCAGGAACACCTACGGCCGCGGAGGGCACGTCGCTGGATCTGGTCTGTTCGTTGGTTTCGGTCATGGTTGGAGGCGGTTCAGAACTGAAGGCCCGCTTCCCGGGCGGCATCGGCGAGGGCCTTGACCCGGCCGTGGTACAGGTTGCCACCGCGGTCGAAGACCACCTGCTGGATGCCCTTGGCGATGGCACGGGTAGCCAGCAGCTGACCAACGGCGACGGACGCGTCACAGCAGGCGCTGGACTCGAGGCTGCTGCGCAGATCCTTGTCGAGGGTCGACGCCGCACAGAGGGTGGTCTGGGCCGCGTCGTCGATGACCTGGGCGTAGATGTGGTTGTTGGAGCGGAACACGGCCAGCCGCGGACGGTCGGAGGTTCCGTTGAGATGGCGACGCAGACGGCGGTGACGCTTCTGGGTCTGCTGTTTTCTGGAAAGGGTGGACATGGCAGTACAGGGTGGGAACGCTCAGGCAGGCCTCATTTCTTACCGGTCTTGCCGGCCTTGCGCAGGATGCGCTCGCCCGCGTACTTGATGCCCTTGCCCTTGTAGGGCTCGGGCGGCCGGATGGCGCGGATCTTGGCGGCTTCATTGCCCACCAGCTCCTTGTCGGCCCCGGACACCATCACCTGGGTGGTGCCTTCGACCGTGAAGCTCACGCCCTCGGGGGGATTGACCTCCACGGGATGGCTGTAGCCGGCGCTGACCACGAGCTTGCGGCCCTGGACCTGGGCGCGGTAGCCCACGCCGATGATCTCGAGCTTGCGGGTGAAGCCCTGGCTGACGCCCTCGACCATGTTGGCGACGAGGGTGCGGCAGAGGCCGTGACGCTCCCGGGAACGGCGGCTTCCGTTGGACGGGGTGACCAGCAGGGTGTTCTCCTGCTGGCTGACCACCACACCATCGGGAAGGGTGCGGCTGAGCTCACCCTTTGGACCTTTGACCGTGACCGCCAGACCAGCCAAGGTGACGTTCACCTTGTCGGGGATGGGGATCGGCGCTTTACCAATACGAGACATGGATCGACTCCCTGATCAATAGATGTAGCAAAGCACTTCACCGCCGACGCCCTGCTTGCGGGCATCACGGTCGCTCATCACCCCTTTGGAGGTGGAGATGATCGCCACACCAAGGCCACCGAGGACCTTGGGAAGCTGACGGGTGTTTTTGTAGATGCGCAGGCCAGGCTTGCTCACCCGTTGCACCGAGCGGATGGTGGGCTGACGATGCTTGCCGCTGTACTTCAGCTCGAGCACGAGGAAGCGTTCGACGCCTTCTCCCTCCTCGCTGATCTGGGCGATGAAGCCTTCGTGCTGCAGCACCTTGGCGATGCTGTGTGAGAGGCGTGAAGCGGGCACTTTGGTGGTCTGGTGCTTCTTCTCACTCGCATTGCGGATGCGGGTGAGCATGTCGGAAATCGGGTCGTGATTGGCCATGGTTGGGATCCGAGGAGGGCTCAGTTGCTGCGGAACGGCATTCCCATCTCGCGGAGGAGGGCCCGGCCCTCTTCGTCGTTGCGGGCGCTGGTCACGATGGTGATGTCCATGCCACGGATGGCGTCGATTTTGTCGTAGGAGATTTCGGGGAAGATGATCTGCTCCCGCACCCCCAGGGTGTAGTTGCCACGCCCGTCGAAGCTCTTGGGGCTGACCCCGCGGAAGTCGCGGATGCGTGGCAGGGCCAGGTTGATCAGGCGCTCCAGGAAGGCATACATCCGATCTCCCCGCAGGGTGACGGCCACGCCGATCGGCATGCCCTGGCGAATCTTGAAGCCGGCGATGGCTTTCTTGGCGCGCGTCACCACCACCTTCTGTCCGGTGATCGTGGCCAGCTCGCTGATCGAGGCTTCAAGAGCCTTGGCGTTCTGGGCGGCTTCGCCAAGTCCCCTGTTGACGGTGACCTTCACCACCTTGGGGACTTCATGGATGTTCGAGAGAGTGAGATCCTTGAGCAACTTGGGCTGGATCGTCTCCCGATAGCGCTGTTTGAGTGACATGGCGGGGATGGGGGAATGCGCTTCTGGGCGTTGTCAGAAAGCGGACGGGGGTGCGTTCAGCGATGGGAGCGGTCGTTCTTGCCCTTCAGGCAAGAACTTCACCCGTCTTCTTGAGGCGGCGCTTCTTGGTGCCGTCGGCTTCGACGACGAGCTCCACGCGGCTGGGAACGTTGTTGGCGGTGGAGAACACCATCACGTTGGAGGCGTGGATGGAAGCCTCCTCGGTGAGGATCCGGCCGGATTCGCCTTCTTGGGTGGGCTTCATGTGGCGGGTGCGCAGGTTGATGCCCTGCACGACCACACGGTTCTCGTCGGGAAGGGTGCGCAGGACCTCACCGGTCTTGCCCTTGTCCTTGCCGGCAATCACCTTGACGGTGTCACCCTTGCGGATGCGCATCTTGACCCTTTGAACGGGCCTGGCTTTTGGGGTGGCTGTGGCCATCTCAGATCACCTCCGGGGCGAGAGACACGATTTTGGTGAAGTTGCGCTCCCGCAGTTCCCGGGCTACGGGTCCGAACACCCGGGTGCCTTTGGGGTTGTTGTCGGTGCCGAGGATCACGGCGGCGTTGTCGTCGAAGCGGATCGCATTGCCGGTGTCGCGGCGCAGGGTGGCCCTGGTGCGAACCACCACAGCCTTGACCACATCCGACTTCTTGACACCCATGTTGGGCATGGCGTCCTTGACGGCAGCCACGATCACATCACCCACGTGGGCATAGCGACGGTTGGTGCCCAGCACTCGGATGCACTGGATGCGCTTGGCCCCGCTGTTGTCAGCGACGTTGAGGAAAGTTTCCTGCTGAATCATGGTGGGATCTCCTCAGCTCGCGCCGGATGTGGTGAAAACCTCGGCCACAGCCCAGCGTTTGGTGCGACTGAGGGGACGGGTTTCGGTGATGCGGACCCGATCACCCACGCGACAACGGTTGTCCTCGTCGTGGGCTTTGTAACGGGTGGTGCGGCTGACGGTCTTCTGGTAGATGGGATGGGGGAAGCGGTTTTCAACCGCCACCACCACCGTTTTGTCCATCTTGTCGCTGACGACGACGCCGACCCTTTCCTTGAGTGCCATAGGTGGTGTGGGGGGGATCAGGAGGCGGAGGGGGCGGAGCTCTGACGCTCCTTCTGCACCGTCAGCAGGTGGGCCAGCTTGATGCGGCTTTCCTTGAAGCGGTGAGGATGCTCCAGGCGGCGGGTGGCCTGCTGGAAGCGCAGGTCGAAGAGATCGCGGCGGCAGGCGTTGATCTGTTCGCTGATTTCGGCGTCGGTGAGCTTGCGCACCTCGGCGATGTCAGGACGGGCCATGGGTTCAGGACTCCACAGGAACGGTGGTCTCCGGTTCGACCGCGCTCGCCTGCTCGTCAAGGGCCAGGAACTTGGTCTTGATGGGCAGCTTGTACTGAGCCAGGCGCATGGCCTCCTTGGCAATGGCTTCGGTGATTTCGGCACCGCCCATTTCAAAGAGAATGCGACCTGGCTTGATCACGGCCACCCAGAACTCGGGGTTGCCCTTACCGGAACCCATGCGGGTTTCGGCTGGGCGCATGGTGACGGGCTTGTCGGGGAAGATCCGGATCCAGATCTTTCCGCCCCGCTTGACGTAGCGGGTCATGGCCCGGCGGCTGGCCTCAATCTGGCGGGAGGTGATCCACCCGCATTCCTGGGCCTGCAGCGCAAACTGACCGAAGGCAATGGTGTTGCCTCGGCTGGCGACACCGCACATGCGGCCTCGCTGCTGTTTGCGGAATTTGACGCGACGTGGACTCAGCATGGTTCAGGCTTCCTGCTCACTCCTCGTTGGAGCGGTCTTCGAACTGTTGGGGCCGGCGATTGGCGCGGCGCCGTGGTGCTGCCCCGACGGGGAGTTTTTCCTGTTGACCAGGAAGCACTTCACCTTTGAACACCCACACCTTGATTCCCAGCACCCCGTAGGTGGTGGTCGCCACCTTGGTGGCGTAATCGATGTCGGCGCGGAGGGTGTGCAGCGGAACCCGGCCTTCCCGGGTCCATTCGGTCCGGGCGATTTCGGCGCCATTGAGGCGCCCACTCACCTGGATCTTGAGGCCGAGCACGCCGGCCCGCTGGGCCCGCTGCACGGTCATGCGCATGACCCGGCGGAACGCCACCCGCTTCTCCAGCTGCTGGGCGATGTACTCGGCCAGCAGGAAGGCATCGGCGTCGACCCGCTCCACTTCCACCACGTTGATGCGCACCTGGCGGTTGCGATCACCGACGGTTTTCTGAATGCCGGCGCGCAGTTCCTCGATGCCGCTGCCCTGGCGTCCCACCAGCACACCGGGCCGGGCCGTCTTGAGCTCGACCTCCAGCTGGTCGGCCTTGCGGGCGATCAGCACATCGCTGATTCCGGCTGAGGCGTACTTCTTGTGAATGAAGCAGCGAATCCGGTCATCCTCCTGGAGGAGGGTCGGATAGGTCTTGCTGGGGGCGTACCAACGGGAGCGGTGGTCCTGGGTGATCCCCAGGCGCAGGCCGGTTGGATGGATCTTGTGTCCCATCGGGCGGTGTCCTCGGGGGTCAGGCGGAAGGAGCCACAGCAATGCTGATGTGGCAGGTTTGTTTTTTGATGGCGTAGGCACGGCCCTGGGCCCGTGGCCGGAAGCGCTTCAGGGAGGGACCCATGTCGGCGCTGGCGGTGCTGATCACGAGCGAAGCCGGGTCGAGACCCATGTTGTGCTCGGCGTTGGCCACCGCGGAGCGAAGCACCTTGGTGATCGGTCCGGTGGAGCGGTAAGGCATGAACTCGAGCAGGATCAGCGCTTCGCGGTAGGTGCGGCCGCGGATCTGATCGAGCACCCGACGCACCTTGGATACGGAACCGCGGATGTAGCGGCCGTGGGCGCGGGCTTCTTGGCTGGGGGAGGTGGTGTTGGCCATGGTGATTCGCTCCTTAACGGGCACCTTTTTTGTCTTTGATGTGGCCCCGGAAGGTGCGGGTGGGGGCGAATTCCCCCAGCTTGTGGCCCACCATCTGCTCGGTCACGTAGACCGGCACATGGCTTTTGCCGTTGTGAACGGCAATGGTGTGGCCGATCATCATCGGCAGGATGGTGGAGGCCCGTGACCAGGTCTTGATCACGGTCTTGTCACCAGCGCTGTTCTGCGCTTCGACCTTGCGCAGCAGATGGTCGGCGACGAAGGGTCCTTTTTTGAGTGAACGTCCCATAGCGAATCAGGCAGACAGCATTGCGGTGTTGAGCATCAGGAATCCCGTCCGCCACGGCTCCGCTTGGAGGTGCGGCGACGCTTCCGCAGCACAAACCGATTGCTGGGCTTGTTGCGTTTGCGGGTTTTCAGGCCCAGGGCGGGTTTGCCCCAGGGGGTGACAGGACCGGAACGGCCGATCGGAGCCCGGCCTTCACCACCACCATGGGGGTGATCGCAGGGGTTCATCACGCTGCCGCGCACCTGGGGACGGCGCCCGAGCCAGCGGGTGCGGCCGGCCTTGCCAAGGCTGGTGTTGCGCACTTCAGCGTTGCCCACTTCGCCCAGGGTGGCGAAGCACTCACGTCGCACCAGGCGAACCTCGGTGGAGGGGAGCTTGAGAGCGACGTAGTCGCCTTCCTTGGCCATCACCTGGGCGCTGGCACCGGCGGTGCGCACCATCTGACCGCCGCGGCCGGCGTAAAGCTCGACGTTGTGGACGCTGGAGCCCAGAGGAATGGCCGAAAGCGGCAGGGCGTTGCCCACTTCAATCGGGGCCTCGGGCCCTGAGACGACCGTCTGGCCCACCGTGATTCCAGCGGGAGCCAGGATGTAGCGCTTCTCACCGTCGGTATAGAAGAGCAGCGCCAGCCGCGCATTGCGGTGGGGGTCGTAATGGATGGCGGCCACCCGGGCGACCACGCCGGTTTTGTCGCGACGGAAGTCAACGAGCCGATAGAGGCGCTTGTGGCCGCCGCCGCGGTGGCGGCAGGTGATCACACCGCGGTTATTGCGACCTTTCTGGCGGTGTTTGGCCACCACCAGCGAACGCTCGGGACGGCGCTCGGTGACTTCACTGAAGTCGCTGGAGGAGCGGCCGCGGGTGCCGGGGGTGTAGGGGCGGTAGTTGCGGATTGCCATAACGATTCAGACCCCTCAGGCCTCTGGGAACAACTGGATGGCATCGCCAGGGGCGAGGCGCACCACGGCTTTCTTCACCTGGGCGCGCTTGCCGGCGAAACGGCCGACCCGCCGACTGCGGCGGGGGGGATTCATGGTGCTCACCCCGACCACATGCACATCGAACAGATGTTCGACGGCAGCCTTGATGTCGGGTTTGGCGGCCCGGGGATCCACTTCGAACGTGTACTGGTTGAGTTCCAGGGCACGGGTGGCTTTTTCGGTAATCAGCGGCTTGCGGATCACGTCCGCGAGCCGGCCATTGAAACGTTCAGTCATCGCCGTAGATCTCCTGAATCTTCGCCAGTGCCTCTTCGCTCAACACCAGCACATTGGCGTGGAGCAGGTCGAACACGTTGAGCTGATCAGCGGCGATCAGCTTCACCTTTTCAAGGTTCCGCACCGAGCGGCGCACCACGTCGCCGGGGGCATCGAGCACCAGCAGCACCTTGCTGCCGGCCGGCACGTCCCAGCGATCGAGGGCCGCCACGATCTCCTTGGTTTTGGGGACCTCAAGATCGGCGGCGAAGCCCTTCACCACCAGGATGTCGGCGGCGCGGCTGATCAGGGCGGTGCGCAGGGCCAGACGGCGTTCCTTGCGGTTCATCGCCAGGGTGTAGCTGCGGGGCTTGGGCCCGAAGATCACACCACCACCGGGGCGCAGCGGGGTGCGGATCGAGCCCTGCCGGGCCCGGCCGGTGCCTTTCTGCTTGTAGGGCTTGCGGCCACCACCACGGACCTCGGCCCGGGTGAGGGTGCTGGCGGTGCCCTGTCGGGCATTGGCCAGCTGCCTCACTACCGCCCTGTGCACCAGGTCGGCGGCGGAGGATTTCTTGGCGACCTTCAGGTCAAGGCTGGCCTCACCGGCCTCCTTGCCCTGCCAATCGCGAACAACACAATTCACCATCTGATTTCTCCTCAGTTCGCGGCCTTGGCGCCGACCCGCAGGGCGGGTCGGATGCTGAGCAGGGCGCCGGGCTTGCCGGGCACCGAACCCTTCACCACCAGCAGGTTGCGCTCATGGTCCACCTTGAGGATGGTGAGGCCGCGGGTGGTGATCTGCTTGCCGCCGTAGCGGCCCGCCATGCGCTTGCCCGGATAGACGCGGCCAGGCGTGGTGCCGGCACCGGTGGATCCGGGTTCGCGGTGGTTCTTGGAGCCGTGGCTCATCGGCCCGCGGCTGAAGCCATGGCGCTTCTGGTAACCGGAGAAGCCCCGGCCGACCGTGTCGCCGCTCACGTCCACCTTCTGTCCGGCTTCGAAGGCCTCGACGGTGATGGACGCACCGAGCTCAAGGCCATCAAGGGACTCGAGGCGGTATTCCTGCAGGTGACGCAACAGCTCGTCGCCCGACTTCGCCAGGTGACCGGCTGCAGGTTTGTTCACGAGCTTGTCGCGGGTCTCACCGAAACCGATCTGGGCGGCGCTGTAGCCGTCGGTGGCGGGAGTCTTGAGTTGGGTGATGCGGCAGGGGCCCGCCTCGATCACGGTGACCGGGATGGATTTGCCGTTGGGGTCGAAGAACTGAGACATGCCCAGTTTCTTCCCAAGGATGCCGAAGGACATAGGAGGGAGAAACGCCAGCAGGACAGAGGCGCGCACGGGGGTGCGAACCACTTGAGACTGAATCGTGCAGACGCGCTGGGCCAGAAATCTGGCTCCGAATCAACCGGGAGGCAGGACCTCCGGGGGTGGGTTCGGTTGGGCTAGCGGTTGGCGAAACAGTTGGCTGGGACTTGTCCGCTCCTGCTGGGCAGGGTGGCAGTATCCCGGCGGTTCAGGCGTTGCGCGGAGCAAACCGGCAAACCTGGCCGCACTGGCCAGAAGAGACCGTCGCCAGCGACGATCCCGTGCACAGCTCTGGAGGCCCGGCTAGCGGTCGGGCGCAGATCAGATGCACAAGCGATCACCATACCCCACGACCTCCACCCACCTCCCTGACTCCCTGCCAGACTGCCGACACCAGTTCTGAAGCTTCCCCATGCCTCTGCTGCTCTCCGGTCGTCGCTTCCGCCAGGACCTGGAGAAGGCCGGCGCTCTGGCCCTCTATGCCCCCCTGGAAGGAGGTGCCGAGACCCGCTTGCTGCGGCGCCTGCGGGCGGCCGGCTATGGCGCCCAGATCACCTCGGCCCGGGGCCTTGGCGACCCTGAGGTCTTCCTGTTCCAGAGCCACGGTGTTCGGCCGCCCCACCTCGGCCACCACAGCATCGGTCGCGGGGCCGCCGTGGGCGAGGTGCAACGGGTCATGCCCCAGTTGGGGGCCCTGCTGGAGGGCGTCAAGCCAATGGTGTTGTGGCTGCTGGAGGCCCAGGTGCTCTCATCGGCCGAGCTGCAGTCGCTCTGCGCGCTCACCAGGCGTGAGCCCCGGCTGAAGATCGTGGCGGAGCTGGGCGGCTCCCGCAGCCTGCGCTGGACGCCGCTGGAGCAGATGGTTGCCGCCTGAGCAGGCTCTGGCCTGCGGTCGCTGGGTCAAGTTGATCTGCGGGGCCAGCAATCAGGACCTCGCCTCCATCGAAGACCTCTGCGGCCTCTATGCACTAGCCGGGGTCCACTGCATCGACGTGGCCGCCGATGACGCCGTGGTGGCCGCTGCCCGCCGTGGCCTGCGCTGGGCCCGTGAGCAGCGGCCTCAGCTGAGTGCCCCCTGGCTGATGCTCAGCCTCAGTGACGGCGAAGATCCCCATTTCCGCAAGGCCTGGTTTGATCCCAGCCGCTGTCCGGCTGACTGCCCCAGGCCCTGCGTCCGAGTCTGTCCCGCCGGAGCGATCCCGGCCGGGTCCGGTGTGACCAGGGAACGCTGCTACGGCTGTGGCCGCTGCTTGCCCGCCTGCCCCCACGGCCTGATCGAGGCCCAGAGCCATGGGCTCGACGCTGCGGCCGTGCCGGAGCTCCTCGCCCGCTTGCGCCCGGATGCGGTGGAGATCCACACCGGCCTGGGCCGGGGAGAGGCCTTCGCCCGGAGGCTGGAGCAGGTGGCGGCCTCTGGCCTGCCCTTGCGGCGTCTGGCCGTGAGTTGTGGCCTCGAGGCCGGCGCTGGCGCTGCTGGGGCCCACGCCGGTGCGAGCCCGTCGGCCCTGGCCAGCGAGCTCTGGCAGCGGTTCGTCCTGCTGCGCCGCCATCGCTTCCGGCCCCTCTGGCAACTCGATGGCCGCCCGATGAGCGGCGATGTGGGTGAGGGCACGGCCCATGCCGCCGTCAACCTGCTGCTCGCACTGCGGCCGCTGGCGCCCCCGGGGCCTCTGCAACTCGCAGGTGGCACCAACGGCCGCAGCCTGCCACTGCTGCGCCAGCGCAGCGGTTGCTCCCAGGCCGCCCGCAGAGCCGCCGCCGGGGTGGCCTTCGGCGGCCTGGCCCGCCGGCTGCTTTCCCCCCTGGTGCTGGAGGCGGAGAGCCGCGGCCGGCGTCTGCTCGATGAGCCGGCCCTCTGGCCCCGGGCCCTGGCGCTGGCGCAGGAGCTCGTCTCACCCTGGCTGGCCGCCGATGGCTAGAACGTCGAAGCAGAGGGGCCGTGTCCATGCCCAGTCCAAGCGTTGCCTCCACTGGCGAGGCTGCCCGGCCAATCACGCCCCAGCGGATCACCGACGATCTCGACCGCCTGCTGGAGGTGCTGCCCGAGCGGGTCGGTGAAGCGCTGGCAAGCCCGCTCAGCCGTGATCAGTTGCTGGAGGTGGTGCTCGACCTGGGCCGTTCCCCAGAAGCCCGCTATCCGGGCCGTGCCCAGCTGCTGGATCAGCGGCCGATTGACCGGGCCGATCTGGCGGCGGTGGTGCAACGGCTCGGGTCTTTCGGTGGCGATAACCGGGCCGGCATCGAGCGCACCCTGCACCGCATCAGTGCGATCCGTAACCGCGGCGGGGAGGTGGTCGGACTCACCTGCCGAGTGGGCCGGGCCGTGTTCGGCACAGTGGCGATGGTGCGAGACCTGCTCGACAGCGGCCAGTCGCTGCTGCTGATGGGACGCCCCGGCGTGGGCAAGACCACGGCCCTGCGGGAGATCGCCAGGGTTCTGGCCGACGACCTGGAGCGGAGGGTGGTGGTGATTGACACCAGTAACGAGATCGCCGGCGACGGCGACATCCCTCATCCCGCCATCGGCCGGGCCCGGCGCATGCAGGTGGCGCGGCCTGAGCAGCAGCATCAGGTGATGATCGAGGCGGTGGAGAACCACATGCCCGAGGTCATCGTGATCGATGAGATCGGCACCGAACTCGAGGCCCAGGCCGCCCGCACCATTGCCGAGCGCGGCGTGATGCTGGTGGCCACGGCCCACGGCAACGAGCTGGCCAACCTGATCAAGAACCCCACCCTTGCCGATCTGATCGGGGGCATTCAGTCGGTCACCCTGGGGGATGAGGAGGCCCGCCGGCGCGGCTCCCAGAAGACTGTGCTGGAGCGCTGCGCCGACCCCACCTTCCCCCTGGCGGTGGAGATGCACAGCCGCAGCCGCTGGCTGGTGCACCGCGATGTGGCCCGCACCGTCGACCAGCAGCTGCGGGGGCAGCCGGTCCGCCCTCAGGTCCGTGAGCTGGGCAGCGACGGACGGCTGCGTCTCAATGATCCCGAGCCCGGTCCTCCCTCCCCCCGGATGCCGCGCCGTGGTCTGGTGGCGGCCGGGGACAGCCCTGCTCCAAGCCCGGCCCTGGCGCCGGTGCCCCTGCCTGATCCCGAGCTGCTCCCACCCCATCGACGCTCGGCACCACCCGCCCCTGCGGCCCCTCCCCTGCGCCTCTATTGCTGTGGGGTCAGTCCCCAGTTGCTGGAGCAGGTGGTGCGTAGCCGCCAGCTGCCCGTGCAGCGCGCCAGCCAGGTGGAGGAGGCCGACGCGGTGCTCAGCCTGCGTCAGCAGCTGGGCCGTGAACCCCAGGTGCGCAGCCAGGCCCTCGAACAGCATGTGCCGATCCTGGTGATCAAGGCCGACACTCTTCCCCAGATCCAGCGGGGTGTGGAGCGGTTGCTGCGCCGTCGCGGCGGTGATGGGTCAGGCGTCTCCACGGGGCCTGCCAGCGCCCCTGACGACGCCCATGGCGCCATGGAGGAATGCCGTCTCGCGGTGGAGCAGGTGGTGCTTCGCCAGGGCCGGCCAGTGGAGCTGCTGCCCCGCAGCCCGTCGGTGCGCCGAATCCAGGCTGATCAGGTGAACGGTTACGGCTTGCGCAGTGCCGAATTCGGCAGTGGCGACCTGCAGCGGCTGCGGGTCTTTCCCCCCTGAATCGGCCCGGCCAGAGGGAGCGGGTTCGCCACCGGCACCCAGAGATTGACGAAGGTCGTCCCGCTGTGGGTAACTAACAAGGCAACCGGCCAAGCGCCCGACCAACCCGGATCCATCCGCATGGATCGCCTGGATTGGGAGGTCGCCGCTGGAGCTTTGGGCCGTCGCCAAGTGGTAAGGCAGCGGGTTTTGGTCCCGCCATTCCTAGGTTCGAATCCTAGCGGCCCAGTTCTGAGAGATCCCTGCGTGACCCCCAGCCCTCTGCTGGTGTTCGATTTTGATGGCGTCCTTGTCGACGGCATGGCGGAGTACTGGTGGGCGGCCCGCCAGGCGGCCCTGAGGCTGCGGCCGGATCTCAACCTGCCCGAGCAGGCGCCCGCCGCCTTCGTCCGGCTTCGCCCGCTGATCCACAAGGGCTGGGAGATGGTCCTGGTGGCCGCGGAACTGGCCCTCAGCTCCAGTGACCTCACCGCCCCGGGTGCGGCTTATGGCCCCGCCCTGGCTCCGGCGCTCTCGCACTGGGGCTGGAGTCCCGAGATCTTGCAGACCAGCCTCGAAGCGGTACGCCGGGACGCCATTGCGGCCGATCGTCCCCACTGGCTGGCCCTGCACCGCCCCTACCCCGAAGTGCCGCAGCGGCTGCGGTCCCTTGCTGCGGAGGGGGCCGACTGGGCCGTGCTCACCACCAAGGGCGGGGCCTTTGCCCGGGAGCTGCTGGCGGCCCAGGGCCTCGCCCCTTTGCACACCTTCGGCCACGAGGACGGCAGCAAGCCTGAGGTGCTGCTGCGCCTGCGTGAGTTGCAGCGACCGCTCTGGTTCATCGAGGACCGCCGGCCCACGCTCGAGGCGGTGCGTGCCACGGCCGGACTGGAGGCGGTGCGCTGCTTCCTGGTGAGCTGGGGCTACCTGGGGCCCCACGACCTGATCGACCTGCCCGAGGGCCTGGCGCTGCTGGAGCCGGCGACCTTCGCGGCCCCCTTGGCGGCGTGGCCCTGATCCGCTAGCGTACGCCTGTACTAATTCTGGGTTGCCCGGCGCCAGGGGGCGCAGCCGCTGTTTCGCCACCGCCTTGATACATCCAGCGGCTTTGGTGGCACCTGTAGCTGTGAGGCCGCACGGCGACATCCCCCCAGGGTCCGTCCCTCTCCGGTCCGTTCCTTCGTTCTCTTCTGACCATGCCTGCCGACTCCAAGAGCACCGACCTCAGGGCTGCCCAGCCCCGCTCCTCGAGCGGGACGGCAGCCGGGGCGGCCGAGCGCGACAAGGCTCTCAACCTCGTCCTCGGCCAGATCGAGCGCAACTTCGGCAAGGGCTCGATCATGCGCCTGGGGGATGCCTCCCGGATGCGGGTGGAAACGATGCCCACCGGTGCCCTCACCCTGGATCTGGCCCTCGGCGGCGGGTATCCCAAGGGCCGGGTGGTGGAGGTCTACGGGCCGGAGAGTTCCGGCAAGACCACCCTCACTCTCCATGCCATCGCCGAAGCGCAGCGCCGCGGTGGTGTGGCCGCCTTCGTGGATGCCGAGCATGCGCTCGATCCGGTCTACGCCGCGGCTCTTGGGGTCGATGTGGAGAACCTGCTGGTCTCTCAGCCCGACACCGGTGAAATGGCCCTGGAGATCGTCGATCAGCTGGTGCGGTCCGCCGCGGTCGACATCGTCGTGGTCGACTCGGTGGCAGCCCTGACTCCCCGTGCCGAGATCGAGGGGGAGATGGGGGACCTGGCGGTGGGCAGCCAGGCACGGCTGATGAGCCAGGCGATGCGCAAGATCACTGGCAACATCGGCAAGTCGGGCTGCACGGTGATCTTCCTCAACCAGCTGCGCCAGAAGATCGGCGTCACCTACGGCAATCCCGAAACCACCACCGGCGGCAACGCCCTCAAGTTCTACGCCTCGGTGCGGCTCGACATCCGCCGCATTCAGACCCTCAAGCGCGGCACGGAGGAATACGGCATTCGCGCCAAGGTGAAGGTGGCGAAGAACAAGGTGGCGCCCCCGTTCCGCATCGCTGAGTTCGACATCCTTTTCGGTCGTGGTATCAGCACACTGGGCTGTGTGATCGACCTGGCCGAGGAGACCGGTGTGGTGATCCGCAAAGGTGCCTGGTACAGCTACGGCGGCGACAACATCGGTCAGGGCCGCGACAACACGATCAACTGGCTGGAGCAGAACCCCGAGCAGAAGGAGCAGATCGAGGCCGAGGTTCGGCGGAGGCTCACTGAGGGAGCTGATGTGACGGCCAATTCGCTCAAACCACTGGCAGCGGCTGCCGCCAAACTGGCCGCCACCAGCTCCGCCGCTTCGTCGGCATCGGAATCGAGTGAATCAGCGCTGGACTCCGGGGCTACCGCTCTGGAATCTGCCGCCAGCTGAGATCAGCGCAAGCGGGCTCAGATCAGGGGCGCTTCCAGTCTGCTGGCCTCGGGCTCGTGCCCGGGGGTTGCAGGAGTTGACGCGGACGGCTGGGCCTGTTGCAGGAACGTGGCGACCCGCTGAAGTTCCTGGATGGCCTCGGCGCCTTCGAGCTTCACCAGTTCGCAGCCGTTGCGTGATTCCACCCAGCTGATCCCGAAATCGGAGACCAGAAAGCGCACCATGTGGGCATCCCCGAGGTCGGCCACGAAAGAGGCTCCATGACCATCACGGCCATCACCGCAGACGTAACAGGTCGCCACGAGGCCTTTGCGCTGCAGGCTATTGGCTAGAGCCTGCAGGCTCATCACCAGGTCCAGCACCACGGAGCGGTACTGCTCAGCGAGGCGGGGAAACATCGGCCAGCTCAGGATTTGAGGTGATCCCAAGGGTTTCTTCCAAGTTTTGCTGTGGCTTTATGTCGGTGTGGGCAAAGACGCACCCGATCAATCGGTGAGGGTCCACCAGCCGGCGGCCGGTCCGATGAAGCGCACCGTGATCCAGAACAGCACCAGGGCCGCGATTCCCACCCAGGCCCCCTGGGTGGAGACCTGAACGAAGTGGTCGGCCTGGCGGCGGGTCAGGGGAAGCCAGGGGGCCAGCCGTGGGGAGGTGTCCTTGGCCGAGCCTGGCTGCTTCTGCGGCCCGCGGGGTGGCAATCCCTGCTCTGAGCGGCGTTTGGCCTCTCCCATGCTTACCGGCGGCGTCCTGGCGGCAACCAGGGTACGGGCTTCCATTGCGGCTTCTGGATCCGGGTCGGTTTCAGAGCGGCAGCAACCTGTTCAGGGCCACCCAGGGCTCCAGGGCGCTGAGCACCTGGTGTCCCCAGCTGCGGCTGCGCAGGCGTCCGTCCAGCACAGCCAGCCGCCCGCCGCCCCGGCGCAGCCCCGCCAGCGCCAGCTGGAGACGGGTCATGGCCTCCGGTAGCAGCAGCTCCCGGAACCAGTCGCGGCCGGCCTGGCGCAGCCGGTTGACCCGGGCTGCCGTGAGCGGGTCTTCGAGGCTGGCGATCGGCAGCGGACCGACGATCACCTGGCGAGGCAGCGGCAGCCGCCCCTGGTGTTCCAGCCACCACTGCCAGCCGCAGCAGATCACCCCATTGCTCTCCGGTGCCGTGGTTTCGTGGCCCACCCGGCGGCCGAACTCCGCCGCCAGGGCGCTGGCGAGGCTGAGCCGCTGGGAGTGCTCATCCACCAGCACGATCGTCAGACCGCTCTGGCCCAGCACCAGCCGCCGGCAGTGATCGAGCAGATGGGTGCCGAAGTGCGGGCTGTTGGGGAAGGGTTGGCCCAGGGGGGCATAAAGGGGCAGCGGATCGGAGAGGGGCGGATCCGAGAGGTTCACGCTCACCTGCGGGTTGATGCCGGCCAGGGCGGCATTGCGTCCGAACTGGCCCACCAGCACGGCGCCGCGGTTGTGGAGCAGGCCCTCCATGGCCTCCAGGGGCTCGAGCGGCTGGCGGTGCAGGCGCCACTGCAGCAGCTCCCGGTCGACACTGGACCAGCTGGTCCAGCCAGGTCCAACGGCGGACCGCCAGAGCTGCCAGGCCTCCGGCAGCGGGCCGAGCAGCGCCAGCAGATGCCGCAGTGGGGCTTCCTCCTCGGGGCTGATCGGCACCAGGCCAGAGGGGGTTGGGGGATGGGCGAAGATCCGCCGGCTCATGCGCTCATGCAGGGCCAGAAGGCTGGGTTCGGCGCTTGGCAACACCCTTCGCAGACGCTCCCAGTCGCTGTTCTCGATCGGACGGTCGAGGGACTGGCGCAACTGCTGGTGCAGCCGCTCGGCCTCCGGCACCACCAGTTGCCGCTCCCCCAGCTGGCCCTGGCGCCAGGCCAGCTCCAGCTCGGCGTGGCTGAGCAGCCAGAGCGGGGACTCAGCGGGGGGGGCGGCAGATCCTTCCCAGCAGGGAAGTTGCAGGCCCACGGCCTTCAGCCGGGGCATCTCCACCTGCTGCAGGCGCCGGCGCAGGGGGTCGCTCACCACCAGGGCGATCGGAGTTTCCCCCAGGGCCAGGGGAACCAGCAGGCCCACCAGCCAGTCTGGGTCGCTGCCCGGCGCCAGGCGCACCAGGGTGTGATCAGCGCGCCGCAGGCTGCGCGCCACCAGCCGGCTCATGGTCAGGTGGTGCGGCCAGCGGATGCCGCCCTCCTGGCGCAGGAGCTGCTTGAGCTGCTGGTGGGCGCGGGCTTCCAACATCGCGGAATCGTAGGAAGGTGGGGCCAGTGGGCCGTACCAGCGATGACAACCCTCTGGCAGGAGCGACCGGTGGGGGTGGTGGGTCTGGGCTTGATCGGCGGCTCGATCGGCCTTGACCTGATGGCCCTTGGCGTTGATGTGCGCGGGTTGGTTCACCGCCAGGCCACGGCGGAGCGGGCCCGGCAACGGGGCCTGGCCCGCCAGGTGAGCACGGATCCTGGGGTGCTCACGGGCTGTGCGCTGGTGCTGCTGGCCCTCCCGCTCGATCAGCTGCTGGATCCCTCGCCGGATCTGCTGGCGGCCTTGCCGAAAGAGGCGGTAATCGCCGACCTGGCCTCGGTGAAAGCGCCGGTGCTGGCGGCCTGGGAGCCGCTCGTTCCCCGCTTCGTGGCCACCCACCCAATGGCCGGCACCGCAGCGGCCGGTGTGGAGGCGGGCCTGCCGAATCTGTTTTGCGGTCGGCCCTGGGTGGCCACCCCCACAGGTCACACCGACCCGGAGGCACTGGCGCAGATCCGCGCTCTGGCTGGCGCGATAGGGGGGCGATGGCTGGAGTGCGACGCCCAGGACCACGACCGGGCCGTGGCCCTGATCTCCCACCTGCCGGTGCTGGTGAGTGCTGCCCTGCTGCGGGCAGCGCAGCGGGGTGCAGAGGCGGCGCCCCATGGGGCGATGCCGCAGCTGGTGCGCGCCCTGGCCTCCAGCGGCTTCGCCGACACCACCCGGGTGGGTGGCGGCAATCCAGAACTGGGCACCCTGATGGCACGGAGCAACAGGGCCGCCGTGGCCGAGGCGCTGGGACACTACCGACAGGCCCTCGATGGTCTTGAGGCCCTGCTCGAGCGGCAGGACTGGGATGGGCTTGCCAAGGAACTGGAGGGCTGCCGGGCCCTGCGGCCGGAGTTTCTCTGCCCCCCGGCCTAGGGCAAGGCCAGGTCTTTTCCCCGAGCCTGCAGCAGTTGCCTGCTGGCCATCAACGCCGAAAGGCTCACCCCCGCGGTGCCCTCGCCCGGGTGGATGCTGTCGCCGCAGAGCCAAAGCCCCGGCAGTGGGGTGCGACTGGCCAGGCCGAAGGGCCCGAAGCGGGAGGGGTGCTGCCCCAGCCCGCCCACGAAGCCGAAGGGCCGCCCGGTCCAGCGGGCAAATCCCCGGGGTGTTGCCAGTTCCCGGTGACGCCAGTCCGTGGCGTCGAGCCCCAGGTTCAGCTCCAGGCCGTTCTGGATCTGGGCCATGGCCTCAGCCTTGGCCAACGCATAGGCCTCCCTCTCCAGCTCCAGCCAGGGGCGCGCCGGGGTGAACACGCTGGCGATCACCGTGGCCTGCCCGGCTGGCGCCCGCCCATCCCCCTCGCGGCTCACCGACACGAAGAGAGACCCTGGATCCGCCCAGTCGATCTGCAGATGGGCCGGACACCCCTCTGGCAGCAGGGCGCGCTCAACGGCGCCATAGAACACCAGCGCCCCACTGGGGTCGGGGAAGCCGCTGATGCGCTCGCGGTAGGCCCCAGGCATCGCCTCCCCCAGCAGATCGGTCAGGGCCTGGGGGGGCAGTGCCACCACCACATCACGGCTGAGGCGGGTGAAAGGGCGCCCGCCCGGCCCCTGACCCCGCACGGACCAGCCCTGCGGTTGCGCCGGCTGCAGACTCGTGACCCGATGGCGCAACCGCAGCTCGCCGCCCAGGGCGGCCAGGGCGGTTTCGAAACTTGTGCTTGGTGTTTGCATCGAGCCCTGCAGGTGCCACAGGCCTAGCGGCGCCTGGGCTATGGTCAGCACGCTGACGCCGTAGAGGGCGGGAGTGCCCTCGGCCGGTTCCTGGGAGTAGAGGCGCAGTTGCAGATCGAGGAAGCGCCGCAGGCGCCGATCGCTGCTGCAGCCGCTCAGGCGCAGCAGGTCGGCCACGCTGGCGAGGGCCAGGGCCCCGCTGGCGAGATTGGCGGGCCTCAGTGCCCCCAGCAACTGTCCCAGGTCCCAGAGGCTGCGGGGAGGCAGCACCGGATTGCGCCCCGCGAACGACCAGTTGGCCCCATGCAGTGCGGCGCACAGGCTCCAGAAGCGTTCGCTGCCAGGGAACTGCCGTTGCCGCTCCTGGTGCCAGCGCTGGGGATCACGCCACAGGCTGACGGGCGGCTGGCCGTCGCAGAGATCCACCACGCAACCTGGATCGAGCGGAGTGGCCGCCGGCGCCTCGACCCCCAGATGTCGGAACAGCCGGTCATGGATGCCCCCGGGCTCCAGCCCCGCCACCTGGGTGGCTCCCACATCGAAGACATAGGCGCCACGGCGAAAGGTGCCGGCGCAGCCCCCCGTCTGGTGGTGGGCCTCCAGCAGCTGCACCGAGAGACCCTCCCGGGCCAGCAGCGCGGCGGCGCTCAGCCCGGCGATGCCGCCGCCGATGACTGTCACATCCAGCAGTGGTGCATCCGTAGGGGAGGGGCTGACGGCCAAGCGCTGAGCGGCAGGAGCGGCCGGCATGCTGGCAGGCGTGGCATGGCCTGCGATGCGCGAACCCTGGGTGCGTTGGCTGGAGGAGACCCTTGGCCAGGACGTGGAGCGGTGCCGGCCCGTCGGCGGCGGCTGCAGTCACAGCGCCTGGGCCCTGGAGCTCGCCGGTGGCAGTCGGCTGTTTGCCAAAACGAACCAGGCCCAGCTCCTGCCCGTGCTGGAGGCGGAGATGGAGGGGCTGCTGGCCCTGGCTGCGGCAGCGGGAGCTGAGCTGGTGGTGCCCAGGCCTCTGCACTGCGCTCTGGCGGGCTCCAAGGCCCTGCTGGTGATCGACTGGTTGGACCTGCTCGGTGGTGGATCAGGTTCCGGTGCTGTTGGAGGAACGGCCGCAAAGGCTGAGCTGGTCTGGGAGGCGGCCGGGGCAGCTCTGGCACGGTTGCACCGGCGCAGTTCCGCCTCCACCTCCCCCGGCTTCGGTTGGCCGCGCGACAACTACATCGGCAACTCCCTTCAGCCCAATCGCTGGAGCCAGGACTGGGGACGCTTTTTTGCCGGGCAGCGCCTGGGCCCGCAACTGAAGCTCGCCGAGCGCTCGGGGCGGTCGCTGAAGGGAAGCCGGAGGCTGCTGGAGCTCACTCCAGAGTGGCTGAATGGCCATGGCGCCGTTCCCTGCCTGGTGCACGGCGATCTCTGGGGAGGCAATGCCGCCCGGATGGCCCTCAGCTCGATCACCCCGGGCTCAGCCGGGGTGGCCTTGTTTGATCCCGCCGTCTACCTGGGGGACAGGGAAGTTGATCTGGCCATGGCCCAGCTCTTCGGTGGGTTCTCGCCCGCCTTCTTCAGCGGCTACGACGGGGAATGGCCCAGGCCTGCCGGCCATTCCCAGCGTCGCCGCCTTTACGACCTCTACCACCTGCTGAACCACGCCAACCTGTTCGGAGGGGGCTACTGGGGACAAGCCCAGAGCTTGATCGCCGAGCTGGTGGACTGACCGGACTGTGTCCTGGATGCTCCGCTTCAGCCCAGGTATTCCTGGCGCAGGGCCTGAAATTGAGACACCACACCGGCGCGCTTCTCGCTGGTGCTGAGGTTCTTCCAGCTCCATTGGCCCACCACCACCAGACCGAGGAGCTCCAGCAGGCCTGGCACCACCGGCAGCAGGTTGATGGTGTCGAGAACCCCTTTGATCAGCACCTGGGCCACGATCACCGCCAGCAGGATGCCAACGCCCTTGCCGATCCGGCTGATCTGCGACCAGTCCACCTGATCCAGGGTCTGGTTGACCTTGGAGAGGATCTCGCCGTAGCGCTCACTGAAGTTGGCGCCAGCTTCGCTCTCCGCCCATGAAGTGCCGGCCTCGGTGGTCGTCGGCTCCTGTTCGGTGGTTGCGTCGCTCATCAATGGAGTGGCGATGGTGTGAGAGTCAAGGGCTCAAGGTATCGGCATGGGCAGCGGCTTGCCAGCGGGTTTGGTGGTTGATTCGCATCAGCTGACCGTTCTGCGGGCCGTGCTGGCTGCCGTGGCACCCCAGGAGGGTTGCGCTCTGCTGCTGGGGGAGCCCGCTTGCTCAGGCCTGGGTGCGCCTGCCTCCGCTCGTCTTCAGCTCATCTGGCCTTGCCTGAATGTCTGGCCGCAGATCGAGCAGCGCTGTGAGCGTTTCGCCATCGACCCGCGCGAGCAGTTGCTGGCCCAGAAGTGGGGACGGCGGCGCGGCTGGCAGGTGCTGGGCACGGCCCACAGCCATCCCAGTTCGGCGGCGATTCCCTCCCCCACCGATTGCGCCTGGGCTTTCCCTCCGGCCTTGATTCTGATCCTTGGCGCCTCAGCAGAGGTGCGCGCCTGGTGGATCGCGGAGTCGGACGCTGATCCCTCCGCCCTGCCGGCTGCTCGGGAACTGGCACTGGTCACACCGGTTGTCTCGCCATCTCCGGGGGCCGAGGATTTGGGAGAGTAGGGAGAGGGCCGCCCGGCGCGGTCCCTTCTGCGGCCCCGGCCTTTTCGACCATGCTTCCCCCCGACATCAGCGGCGTCCAGCTCAGTCCCGACGAGGTGGCCCGTTTCTCCCGCCACCTGATCCTGCCGGAAGTTGGCATGGTCGGGCAGAAGCGCCTCAAGGCTGCCTCCGTGCTCTGCGTGGGCACCGGTGGGCTGGGATCCCCGCTGCTGCTTTACCTGGCCGCTGCCGGCGTGGGCCGCCTCGGCATCGTCGACTTCGACGTGGTGGATCACTCCAACCTTCAGCGCCAGGTGATCCACGGCACCAGCTGGGTGGGCAAGCCCAAGATCGAATCGGCCAAGGCGCGCATTCTCGAGATCAACCCCCACTGCCAGGTGGATCTCTACGAAACAGCCCTCACCAGCGAGAACGCACTCGAGATCATCGAGCCCTACGACCTGGTCTGCGACGGCACCGACAACTTCCCCACCCGTTACCTGGTCAACGACGCCTGCGTGCTGCTGGGCAAGCCCAATGTCTATGGCTCGATTTTCCGCTTCGAGGGGCAGGCCACGGTCTTCAACCTCGATGCAGAAAGTCCCAACTACCGCGATCTCTTCCCCGAGCCGCCGCCGCCGGGCATGGTGCCCTCCTGCGCTGAAGGCGGTGTGGTGGGCGTGCTGCCCGGCATCATCGGCGTGATTCAGGCCACCGAGGCCGTGAAGATCATCACCGGCATCGGTACCACCCTCAGCGGCCGGCTGCTGCTCTTCGATGCCTTGGCCATGAAGTTTCGCGAGCTGAAGCTGCGGCCCAATCCCGAGCGGCCGGTGATCGACAGGCTCATCGACTACCAGGAGTTCTGCGGTGTGGGTGGCACGGCGCCAGGCCAGGAGGAGGCTGGCAGCGTGCCCAGCATCACCGTGGCTGAGCTCAAAACCGTCATCGACGGCCAGCTGGAGGAGATCCTGCTGCTGGATGTGCGCAATCCCCCAGAAGCTGACATCGCCGTGATTCCGGGTTCGGTGCTGATGCCCCTCGATCGGATCGAGAGCGGCGAGGCCATTGAAGATGTGCGTCGGCTGGCCGAGGGCAAACGGCTCTACGTGCACTGCAAGCTGGGAGGGCGCAGCGCCAAGGCCCTGCTGGCCCTGGGCCGCCATGGCATTGAAGGGGTGAACGTGAGTGGCGGCATCCAGGCGTGGAGCGAGCAGGTGGACCCTGCCGTGCCGATCTACTGAGTGCTTGGGTGATTCACCCCACCTTCAGTAATCCACCCCGCGTTTGAGGTCGACGCCACGCTCGGCGTAGTGCTTGTGGCAGACCATCTCAGAGTGCACGCTGGCCAGATCGAAATAGGCGGGGGGATTCTTGCAGCGTCCTGTGATGATCACCTCCGTTTCTGCTGGTTTGCGTAGCAGGGTCTGCATGATCGGTTCAACCGGCAGCAGCTCGAGATCAACGGTGGGATTGAGCTCATCGAGGATCACCGTTTTATAGAGCCCGCTGGAGATGGCGGCCCGGGCGATTTCCCAGGCCCGCTCCGCTTCGACATAGTCAATGGGCTGCTGTTGTCCTCTCCAGACGATGGCATCGCGGCCTGATCGGAGATGATCCACCAGGTGAGGGTAGCTTTCGCGTAAAGCGGCGATTGCCGCATCTTCGGTGTAACCACTACCGCCCTTGAGCCACTGCAGGATCAGCACGCGGTGGCTCTTGTCCTGGCTGATGCCCCGGCCGATCGCCTGCAGGGCCTTGCCCAGGGCACTGGTGGATTTCCCCTTGCCTTCGCCGGTGTAGATCTCGATGCCGGCGATGCCGGCGCTGTCGTTGGCCTCGCGCCGGTGGGCCCTCATCTCAGAGTGCAGATCGGCGAGCTGCACCAGCGACCGCGGCGCGCCCCGGCCGGTGACGATCACCTCCATTCTCGCCGGCTTGGCGGCGAGGGTGCGCACCACCTCCTCCACCTCCAGCAGGCCGAGGTCGAGCACCGGGCTGAGTTCATCCAGCAC
>NZ_JAGQBY010000001.1:0-46462 GCF_024345875.1 Synechococcus sp. EJ6-Ellesmere | reverse complement strand
GTCGCCGACTGGCTGGTGCTCAGCGGCACCCTGAAGGTGCAGCCCCGCTGGCAGACGCTGCTGGGCAGGCCGGAGCCGCCGCTGCAGCCACTGGCTCGCACCCTGGGGGATCAAGAGATGGAGCGGGCTGACACAGCCATCGCTGCTATCAATACCAGCCCGCGTTGCGCCCTGTTGATGCTGATCCAGGCCTCGGCAGCTGAGGCCTGGCGGCGGCTTCCCTTTCGTCTGCTCAGCTTCGAGGCGGCGGCCGAGAGGCGCTGGGGGCTCTCGCGGCTCTCGATCCAGCCCCTGGAGGATGGACGCTGCGCCGTGGTGGCCCACTCCAGCGCAGCTGTGGCCCGGCTCCATGCCGATGTGATCGGATCGCGCTCCTCGGTGGCCCGGCTGCCAGGGGTCAGCCCTTCACCCCAGCGGGAGCAGACGCTGATCGACACCCTGGCCTCAGCCCTCTCGGCGGTGATGGAGCCCTGGATCGCTCCACTGGTGCTGGAGGGCGCCGATCCTCAGCTGATGCGCTGGGGGGCGGCTTTCCCTGAGGGGTCAGGCCTGGCCAGCGAGCTGATGCTCTGTCCGCAGAGCCGCATCGGCTTCTGTGGTGATTTCATCTGCGGCCCTGGCTTCGGACGGATCGAGGGTGCCCTGCGCAGCGGCGAAGAGCTGGCGGAGCAGTTGCTGGCGGCGATGGGGCCTGCGTCAGTGCAGGCTCAGGGACAGCCGGCCTGATCCTTGCGCTCCAGCCAGCCGTCGGCCTCCCTGGCCAGGGCCGCACCTCGGGCGGTGTAGAAGGCCAGTTGCCGCCGGTTGCGGTAGAGGGGGACGCGTGTGGCCTGCAGTTCGGCTTCGGCGCGATGGCGGCAGCTGAGCAGGGCGTCGAAGTCGATCGGCTCCGCCCCAGGCTGGCTCGACTGGGCCGACTCAGCCTGCTGGCTGATGGCGGGGCAGAGCCGCTGGCGCACGGCCTTGAGCAGAAGAATTTCCTGCTGCAACGCCTGATCGGCAAGGGCCTGGTAACGCTCCTGCAGGCTCGTGCAGCTCAGGACGTCCTGCGCCAGGGCCGAGGAGCTCAGCAGCCAGCTGGCGGCCATCAAGCTGAGGAGTCTGATCACCACCGCATCACCCTCAGGCCTTGCCCGTGAAGTGTATGGGGCGTTGCTGAGGCGTTGGGATGGTGTGGCGCACTGGCGGAAAAGGTTTGTTACTCTGACGGATTATCAAGAATTGCTTATGACGGAATTCGGTATCTCGTTCCTGATCGCCACAGCGAAAGCACTGCTGGGCATTGCCCTGGTGCAGGTGTCGCTGCGGTTGACGGGGCGTTGGTTGATGCGTCTGACCAGAAGAACTCCTGGTGACACGGATGATCAGCTGTTGCGCTCGGTGCTGACCACGGCCGCCCCCATCGGTTACCTCAGTGCCTTCTGGTGGGGGTGGCGCTCGCTGGTGGCTGATGTCGAGGTGCTCAACTTCGGCGAGGGTATCGATCGCATGCTCGAAGCGGCCATGCTCTTCCTGACCATCGTGCTGATCGTGCGCCTGCTCAATCGGGTGCTGCTGTTGCTGCTCGATCGCTCCCTGCGCCGCCTCAGGCGCGAAAACCAGCTCACGGTGCTGAGGGGGTTGGAGCCAATGATTCGCTCAGGCGTGTGGATCCTGGGCCTGCTGGTGTTTCTGCAGAATCAGGGCGTGCAGATGGGTGCCATCTATGCCTCCCTGGCGGGGGCAGGCATCGGCTTGGGCCTGGCCTTGAAGGGGCCGATCTCCAACTTTCTGAACTACCTCACCATTCTCTTCGATGAGCCGTTCAGAATCGGGCAATTCATCCGCTTTGATGATGTGCTGGGGACAGTGGAAGGGGTTGGAATTCGCTCCACAACCATCCGCAGCCTCAGCGGAGAACGCATCGTGATCAGCAATGAAGATCTGCTGGGCAAGGTGATCCAGAACTACGGGGATCTGCCCAAGCGGCGGGTGGCCACCACGATCGGTGTCGTGTATCAGACGTCCCTGGAAATGGTCAAGGCGATTCCCGCTCTGGTGGAGGCGTCGATTCGCTCCAACCCCCCGGCGGAATTCGATCGCTGTCATTTCACGCGCTTCGCCGACAGCGCCCTGGAATTCGAATTCGTCTATTTCATTCCCGATGCCGACATGGTCCTGTTTCTGGATGTGCAGCAGGAGATCAACCACGCCATCATGGAAACCTTCCAGAAGCAGCGGATCGAGTTCGCCTATCCCAGCCAGACTCTCTTCCTGGAATCCGCCCAGGTGAAGACCAGGGAGGTGGCTATGGCCGTCGGTTGAAGCGCCAGTACGGCCCCCGGTGCTGGCCTGCGCTAGCACTGGGGAGCGCTGAGGGAGCGGTTTGCCCATGAATGCGCCACGAACCACGACTGGCCTGGGGGCTCTGATGCTTGCGGCTGCCTTGGCCAGCACCCTCGCTCAGGGCCTGCGGCCAGGCCCCGTCTGGAGTCAGGCCACCGACGCCGCCTACGGAGCCAAGGCTGCCGACTCCGCGGGCGACTGGCTCGCCACCAATGGCCCCGCACTGGAAACCAGCTTGATGGCTTGGTATGTGAAACCTGCCCCCCCCCCAACTGCGTCAGCTTCAGCGCTGAGCGGCCAGGCCTCAGCCGGTCCACGTCTCGAGTTGTCACCTGCTGGGTACGGCAGCGAGGGGTTGACTCTCCAGTGGAGTGGAGACCATACGGTTGGCCTGCTCTGTCTTCCAGCGATGCGCCACTCCTCGCTCCCTGCCCTGCTGATCTGCCTCGGCGCACTTGCCCTGGTGGCTCCGGCCGCCCGGGCGCAGATGGATCACCAGCATGATGACCACTCAATGCCCATGGCCGCCCCAGCTCCCGCGGCCGGTGAAAACGCAGCCATGGACCATGGCGACCACGCCCATGACGTGGGCCCAGCCGGCGCCACCTACGACCTGCGCTTCCTCGACGGCATGGTCCAGCACCACACCGGTGCGCTGCGCATGAGCGAATTCGTCTTCGACATCGGCCAGCCCGGTGTGGGGGCTCTTGGCAAGACCATCTGGCGCGATCAGGCCAATGAGATCCGGGCGATGGGGCTGTGGCGCAAGGCCTGGTATCCCCAGGCGCCGGTGTACCCCGTAGCGCTGGCGCCTGGCGGTGATCCGGACAGCCTGTCGGGCCTCACCCGCATGAGTCAGGCCCAGATCGAGGCGATGCGCATGATGGGCTCCGGGCCCACCAGGGAGAACCGGGTGGTGTGGTTTCTCGAGGGCATGCTTGAACACCACGGCGGGGCGCTGATGATGGCCCACGACGCCCTGGCCAAGAGCACCAACACCACCATCCGGCGCTTCGCCCGGGACGTGATCCTCGCCCAGCGGGCCGAGATCATCGAGCTGCGGCGCATGCTGGCGGTTGAAGGATTGCGCAAGCCTGAGTATCATAAATTCGACGCTCTCTTCCGGCTCTGAAGACAACTGCGGGCCGGCTTGGTCCGGCCCGCAGTTCTCGTTGGCGCTCAGACCTGGGGGCTTTGGCCCCGACGCGCGCCGATCAGCAGGCCCAGCCCCGAGCCGGCCACCACCAAGGTGAGCAGGCCGAGGATGGCGGAGTAATAGGGCTGCAGGTTGATCAGCCCGAAATTCCCGGTGTGCAGCTTCATCAACCAGAAGGCTTCGATTCCCTGGGCCGAGAGCAGGCCATAGAGGGAGCCGGAGAGGGCGGTGAGGATGATCGGCAGGGCCGCCAGGGGCACCAGGGCTCGGTGCAGGCGGCGCAGGTGTTGGCGGGTTTGGCGGGTTCTCATTCGTTCTGAAGCGCCTTGTGCAGCGCCTGCTCGTTGGCGCAGGGCAACCAGACCCCGCCATGGCAAACACCCCCTTGGCGTGGGCGTCCGCCATCAGGACGAGCACAACGGGCATCGCCATGGCTTTGGACTGAGGCTTGACTGGGTTCATTTCGACTTCGAGACCGCCTTCTGATAGGCGTCGAAGGAGCTGCAGGGCATCCACTCCTTGCCCATCGCAAAGGCGCCGCTGCAGGCGAGTGTCCTGGCCCGTTGTTCAGCTGCCGCCTTTGTGGGGAGCATGTCGTTGGCCTGCGCGTAGGCAGCAGGCGGTGCAACGCTCAGCGGAACGGCACCCAGCCCCGCTGAGAGGAGCAGAAGCAGATCGAAGCGCGGCATGGGCAGGGGATCAATGACAGTCATGCAAGTTTAGAGTCTCCTCAGAAGTGGAGAGTCAAGCCGTTGCAGACTGCTCTGCCCCCGACACCAGGCAGTGCCATGAAGATCGGTGCCCTGGCCGCCCTCGGAGCGGTCGACCGCCTGTTCGACGAGCAGAGCTTGCGCCGCCTGGAGTTCATTCGCCGGCTCAAGACCCTGGGGGCTTTCCCTGGAGGAGATCCAGAGCTGTCTGGCAATTCATGATGACGGCGAGCTGCCCTGCCACGACATCCAGTGATGCTCAACCACCAGATTGAGCGCATCGAGCAGCAGATCAACGATCTCGCTCAGCTCAGGACTGAGCTGGAGGCGTTGCTGGTCGGCTGGCGCAGCGATCCCGCTCGGGAAGCTGACCTGATCTGCCCAAACCTGAGGCTCTGAACGCGGACAATCGCGGTGAACCGGGTTCAACCGCTCAGACCGTCGCGGATGGCCTCAACTCAGGGGTGGTCAGGGTATGGTCCGGACTTGGCTCCAGGAGCAGGGCCTTGATGGTGGCGGCGATCGGCACGGCGGTGATCACCCCGTAGAAATCAGCCAGCGTGGCGCCCACCATCACCGAGAAGAGAATCACGATTGGGTTGAGGCCGGTGAGTTTGCCCAGCAGCCGCGGCGGCAGCACGTTCTCGATCACCTGATCCACCACGATCAGCACGGCGAAGATCCGCAGCCCCAGCCAGAAGCTCTTGAGCATGAACAGAGCACTGATCAGCAGGATTCCGAGGATGGCTCCGAAGGGGATGAATCCCATCAGGCCGATCGTGATTCCCGAAAGGATAGGGAAGGGCGCCCGCAGGAGCAGCAGGGTTGGGGTCAGCGCGCTGATCAGTACAGCCGAGAGAACCAGCTGGTTGAAGATGTAGCTGTTGAAGTTGCGCCGCAGCACGCTCAGCACTCTCAGGCCTTGGTCCTGCGGCAACCACGACACCAGGCAGTTGCGCACCAGTTCACCGCCATAGATCAGAAAGAAGATGGTGAGCACCAGCAGAAAGAAAAGACTGAAGAAACTGCCCAGTGATCCGGAGATGAACCCAGGGATGTTCAGCAGCACCGACTCGAGCTGAGCAGTGAGGTTGGCCGCCATTCCCCTGATGATCACGCTGGTGTCGATCGGTACGCCGAGGGCGTTGACCCGGCCGGTGATGGAGGCGAGGTTGTCGCCTGTTGCCGTGATCCACTCCGGCAGCACCTGCGTGAGCATGAAGAAGCGGACCACCAGCAGGGGCAGCAGGGTGGATGCCGCCGCGACGGCGAGCCCGAGGAACAGCCCGAAGACCGATCCGATTGCCCAGCCGCGGGGCATGCCCATGCGCCGCTGAAGGAGCCGCACCGGCAGGTTGAGGATCAGGGCGATCACACCGGCCAGGATGAAGGTGGAGGCGATCGCCTCAAAGGCGCGATAGAGCGAACCAAACACCCAAAGGTTGAGCACCACGAGCGGAAAGGCCAGTCCCAGAACCAGCGGGCGGGGGAGACGCGTGGGCAACGGCATAGGCCAGGTTCCGGCGCGGTTAGAGGGCATGATGCCCCACCCATCCAGTGGCTGATCAACCAGCTGCGTCAGCTGAACCTCTGAGGCAGCAGGTTTCAATGCAGCGGACCCGGCTCACCGCCCCGCCCGCCCGCTTCCTGCGCCACACCGATGCGGGCGAACAGATTGGTGCTCTCGCGGTTGAGGTTGATCACCTCCACGGCGCTGCCGCCGAGTTTGAGCCGGCGGATCACCTGATCCAGCACGGTGACACCGCTCTGATCCCAGATGTGGGCCTCCGCCATGTCGATCGTGACTCGGGCGGGGTGTTCATGCACCTCGAAACCCGCGCGGAAGTAGATGCTGCTCACGAAGAACAGCTGACCGCGCACCGTGTAGAGGCGGTGATCGGGTGCCTCCAGGCGGCTGTCGACGGCGATCACCTTGGCCACCTTGCGGCTGAACAGAATGGCGGCGAGGGCCACACCGGCGAGCAGGCCGATGGCGAGGTTGTGGGTAAGCACCGTGATGCCCACGGTGAGCAGCATCACGGCCGTGTCACTCCTGGGGATCTTGCCGATCCCGGTGATCGAGCCGAAATTGGCTGTGTTGATGGCGATCATGATCATCACGCCCACCAGGGTGGCCATCGGGATCTGATTCACCCAGCCCCTGGCCAGCAGGATCATCGCCAGCAGACTCAGCCCTGAGGTGAGGGTGGAGAGGCGGGTGCGGCCGCCGTAGCCCACGTTCATCACCGATTGACCCACCAGGGCGCAGCCGGCCATGCCGCCGAACAGCGAGCTGACGATGTTGCCGATGCCCTGACCCCTGGCCTCCGTGTTCTTGTGGCTGGATTCATCGGTGAGGTCGTCGAGGATGTCCTGGGTGAGGAAGGTTTCCATCAGACCCACCAGCGAAATCGCCAGGGCCGTGGGCAGGATCACCCCCAGGGTGTCGATGCTGAATGGCACCTGCGGCAGCCCGAAGCGCGGCAGGCCCGAAGGCAGACTGCCCAGGCTTGAGACCGTGGGCAGATCCAGCCCGAGGCTGATCGAGAGCCCGGTGGTGATCAGGATGGCGATCAGTGCCGAGGGCACCGCCGTGGTCAGGCGCGGCAACAGATAGATGATCAGCAGGGTGAGCCCGGTCACTCCCCAGACCGCCGGCAGCTGGTCCGCTTGCACCGCCACGGCTTCGGGATGAACGAGATCCAGGCCAAGCTGGGGTAGCTGGGCGAGCAGGATCAGGATCGCCAGGGCATTCACGAACCCTGCCATCACCGGCTGCGGCACGAAGCGCATCTGCTGGGCCAGCTTCAGGTAGCCCCAGGCGATCTGCAGCACCCCTGTGAGCAGGCCCGCGGCGAGCAGGTATTGAAGGCCGAGGCCAGCGCCGAGTGCATCGCCCTGCTGCACCAGCCCTGTCATCAGCAGGGCGGTGGAGCCAGTGGCGGAGGTGATCATCGCTGTGCGGCCGCCCACCACAGCAAGGGTGACCGCCAGCAGGAAGGCGCCGAACAGGCCCACGCTGGGATCGACGCCCGCGATGCCGGAGAAGGCGATCGCCTCCGGGATCATCGCGAAGGCCACCACCAGGCCCGAGAGGATGTCGCGATGGGGCAGGCCCCACCACTCCTTGAGGGAGAAGGTCATCGACGGAAAGCGCCGCGGCGCAGGCTCAAGTCATCCTGCTGGTTTGCCCTCCACGAGCTGGCCCCATCGAGAGATGCTCCTGATCCCTGGCCTGCTTCTGGGTCTGCAGCTGTTGCTGGGTCTGACTCCGGCTGACCTGGCTGAGGCTGAACGCCGCGCCATGGTCCTGTCGATCGGAGATGGCGACACGATCCGCGTGCAGCAGGGCCCGCGCCGGATCACCGTGCGGCTGGCCTGCATCGATGCCCCCGAGCTGGATCAGGCCCCCGATGGCGCCAGGGCCCACCGCTACCTTCAGGCGCGCCTGAAGATCGGCTCCAGCGTGATTCTCAGGCCCCAGACCGTGGATCGCTTCGGTCGCACGGTGGCCGAAGTGATTGGCGACATCAACCTTGGCCTGGCGATGGTGGAAGACGGCGAAGCCTTTGCCTTCCGCCGCTACCTGGCCAGCTGCGATGCCAGGGAGTATATCGACGCTGAAGACCGGGCGATGCGCCGTCGCTATGGCGTGTGGCAGGTGCCCGGAGGCATCACACGGCCGTGGGACTTTCGGCACGGCAGGCGACGCCGTTGATGGGACGGTTGATGGCGCTGGGATTTGCCAGAACTCCGCCTCAATCTGCCGATGGATGGGGCCAATGTCTCGCTGCTCTGGTTGGTCTCTGATCATGTCCCCGCATGGCATCCGTGGATGGGTAGGGTCGCGGCCATGGGCCCGGTTCAGGTCGTCTGGTTCAAGCGGGATCTGCGGGTGGCCGACCACCAACCGCTGTTGCAGGCCAGTTTCCTTGGCCCGGTGTTGCCTCTGATGGTGGTGGAGCCGGAGCTATGGCGGCAGAGCGATGCCTCCGCCCGGCAGTGGGACTTCTGTGCCGAGAGTCTGGAGGACCTGCGCCGGGCTCTCGCCGGGCTCGGCCAGCCGCTGGTGGTGCGGATCGGCACGGTTGAGGAGGTGCTGGAGCGGGCCCGCTGCCGCTTCGGCATCCCGGGCCTCTGGAGCCATCAGGAAACCGGAAATGGCTGGACCCATGCCCCCGACCGGCGCGTGGCCCGCTGGGCCAAGAGCCACAGCATCCCCTGGATCGAAATCCCCAGCTTCGGCGTGATCCGCCGCTTGGGTAGCCGCAACGGCTGGGCTCGCCGTTGGGAGGCACGGATGGCCGAGCCGATGGTTCCGCCGCCGGAGGCCTTGCAGCCGCTGGCTGGACTGGATCCCGGCGCCATTCCTTCGGCCAGCGAGCTCGGGCTGGCGCCTGATCCCTGTCCGGGTCGGCAGCCCGGGGGGCGGCAGCAGGGGCAGGCCGTTCTCGAGAGTTTTCTGAACGGGCGGGGGGCTCGCTACCACCGTGAGCTGTCCAGCCCGCGCACGGCATTCGAGAGTTGTTCGCGGCTTTCTCCCCACCTCGCCTGGGGCACTCTGTCGATGAGGGAGGTGGTTCAGCTCAGCCGTCGGCGTGGAGCTGCGCCGGTGGGTTTCGAGGCACGGCTGCACTGGCACTGCCACTTCATCCAGAAGCTCGAAAGCCAGCCGGATCTGGAGTTCCGCGAGCTCCACCCACTCACCGCCGGCCTGCGCAGCAGCGACCCCGAGCGGCTGGCGGCCTGGGCCGAGGGACGCACCGGACTGCCGTTTGTGGATGCCTGCATGCGGGCGCTGATCGCCACTGGCTGGATCAACTTCCGCATGCGGGCGATGCTGATGTCGGTGGCCAGTTACCACCTGTGGCTCCCGTGGCGTGAGAGCGGGTTGCATCTGGCGCGGCTGTTCGTCGACTACGAGCCAGGCATCCACTGGAGCCAGTGCCAGATGCAGTCGGGCACCACGGGCATCAACACGATCCGCATCTACAACCCGATCAAGCAGGGCCAGGATCACGACCCAGGCGGCGACTTCATCCGCCAGTGGTTACCGGAACTGGCCGCCGTGCCGGCCGTGCACCTCCATGAACCGTGGACGATGGCGGTGATCACCCAGCAGCGCGTGGGCTGCGTGCTCGGGCTGCACTATCCACTGCCAATCGTGGAGCCCAATCAGGCCGCCAGGGAGGCCCGTGTGCGGATCTGGGCCCAGCGACAGGAGCTGGGCTTCACGGAGCTGGCCGATGCGATCCAGCACAAGCACGGATCCCGTCGCTCCGGCCTGGCGGCCAGCGGGGGCAGGCGTCGTCGCCGATCCATGGGAGGAACTCCAACCGATCCGCAGATCCAGCTGCGGCTGGACCTGGATCTGGCCTGACCTCCACGTTCAGGTCAGCCCTGTGGAGCAGGGCCTCCGAGGCCGTGACGGATTGCTGCGACACCAGGCCGGAATGACTTCAAGCCTTAAGGATTGCTCTAGATTTCGGCCTTGGTGGACACGCCCATGGCTCAATCTGTCTCGCTTCTTGCCGCCACTGGTCTGGCTGGGCTGGCCCTGGTGAGTCTCTCCATCAGCTTGCTGATCTGAGCAGCTCAGGGGGCCGACGGTGACGCGCTGCCGGGTGCTGCCCGCCAGCCTGGGCACCCCTTCGAACGACTTGGGTGCCCCTCGATCCCACCAGCCTTCGGCCCCTGCCGAGCACGCCAGCGTTGAGCGGTGTGCTCGAGACGCTTGCCTTTTTTCGGGACCCTGATTTCGCCCGCTCGCGTTTCGAGCGCTACGGCGACGTCTATGAGACCACCCTGCTGGGGCAACGCACCGTGTTCATCCGCGGTGGGCAGGCGGTCGGTGACCTGTTCGCCCAGGGCGATGCGGTCCAGGGATGGTGGCCCGACAGTGTGCGGAAGCTGCTGGGCCCCCTGTCGCTGGCCAACCGCAACGGTGTCGATCACAAGGCGCGCCGGCGGGTGGTGGGCCAGCTGTTCACCACCGTTGCTCTGAAGCGCTACAGCCCAGCCATCGTGGCGTTGGTCAACGAGCTCAGCCATGACCTGCTCGGCTGCGCTGCTCCGGTGGCCCTGGTGCCCAGGTTGCGGCGCTTTGCCTTCAGCGTGATCGCCAGCACCGTGCTGGGGCTGGATCCCGTCGATCGCGATGCCCTGTTCGTGGATTTCGAAACCTGGTGCCAGGGCCTCTTCTCCCTGCCTTTTGCCTTGCCTGGCAGCCCCTATGCCAGAGCCCGTCAGGCCCGCGGGCGCCTGTTGTTGCTCCTGGGCTCCGTGCTCAACAAAGCTCAGGCCGCTGTCGCTGCCGGCAAGCCCCTCGCCGCCGGTGGCCTTGATCTGCTGGCTGGTGGTCTCGATGAGGCAGGGCTCCCCCTGGCCGATGACGACGTGGCGGAGCAGCTTCTGCTGTTGCTGTTCGCCGGCTACGAAACCACTGCCCCCTCCCTGCGCTGTCTGTTGCAGACCTTGCTGCAGCATCCAGCCGAGCTGGCCTGGCTCAAGGAGGAACTTGGCGCTTTGTCGTGGCCGCCCCCACAGGGGGAGGCCACGGCCGCCTATGACGCCATCCGGGCGCCACGGCTGGATGCGGTGGTGAAGGAGGTGATGCGGCTGACTCCGCCGGTGGGTGGCTTCTTTCGCCGGACACTCGAGCCCATTGCCCTGGCGGGCGTCCTGGTGCCTGCCGATCGCGTGGTGCAGGTGAGCATCGCCGCCAGCCATCGCCATGGCAGAGAGGACGAGGATCTGGAGGTCTTCCGGCCGCAACGGCATCTGGCCGGTGACAGCACGGCCACCCTGCTGCCCTACGGCGGGGGTGAGCGGGTGTGCCTGGGCAAGTCCCTGGCCGAGCTGGAGATCCGACTGTTGACGGTGGGAATGCTCAAACAGCTGACGCTGGTGCTGAAACCGGATCAGGACCTGTCGCTTCGGATCATTCCCAGCCCCTCACCAACGGATGGCTTGCTGGTGCGCCCGCTCGCAAGAGCCACTGGTCTCCATTCACCTGTCCGCTGACCGCTGCGGGAGGGGAGGACGTGGCACTGGGGCCATTGGCAGCCATGGGGTTCGTCAGGCTCAGTTCAGTGATGGCGTCTGCGGCCGAGGGGTTCAATCCACTGCTCGCGAACCATGTCGTGACGAAGCTTCGCTGGGTCCAGCCGGCAGCCCAGCTGGATGGAGCCCTGGTCCAGAAGGCGTCCGAGCCGAAGGGCCGTGGCCTCCTCAACGCGGGAAAAGTTGTCCTGCTGGTCGGTGAGCCAGGACAGTTCCGTATGGGTGATGACACCGCTCGAGATGGATTCAAGAAAAAGCTCGCCAACCGTCATGGCTTTTGTTGCGGAACGTAAACATTCTGCCTTTTGCGTGGCTCCTTCGTGGGCCCTCCGCCCTCACGCAGACTTCAAGGCCCAGCTCAGCTGGTGGATCAGTCGTGGTGGTTTGGTCGTCGGCTCAGCGGCCCATGGACCTGTGGGGCGGCCTCCAGTGCCGATGACGCCTTTACAAAACTCAATTTCGTGCTATTCTGTAAAGGTCAACGGCTTTACAAGTGGACTTCGGTCTTCTGAGCGTCGCTGGCCTACTTACCCGCTCCGCACGGAGCACACATTCTCGCTCTCATGACCACCACCCTTCAGCAGCGCCAAGGCGCGTCTGCCTGGAGCCAGTTCTGCGAGTGGGTCACCTCCACCAACAACCGTCTCTACGTCGGTTGGTTCGGTGTGCTGATGATCCCCACCCTGCTGGCTGCCACGATCTGCTTCATCGTGGCCTTCGTCGCTGCTCCTCCCGTCGACATCGACGGCATCCGTGAGCCTGTCGCCGGCTCCCTGCTTTACGGCAACAACATCATCTCCGGTGCCGTTGTTCCTTCCAGCAACGCCATCGGCCTGCACTTCTACCCGATCTGGGAAGCCGCCAGCCTCGACGAGTGGCTGTACAACGGCGGTCCCTATCAGCTGGTGATCTTCCACTTCCTGATCGGCATCTTCTGCTACATGGGCCGCGAGTGGGAACTTTCCTACCGCCTCGGCATGCGTCCCTGGATCTGCGTGGCCTACAGCGCCCCTGTGGCCGCTGCCTCGGCTGTGTTCCTGATCTACCCCTTCGGTCAGGGTTCCTTCTCTGACGGCATGCCCCTCGGCATCTCCGGCACCTTCAACTTCATGCTGGTGTTCCAAGCCGAGCACAACATTCTGATGCACCCCTTCCACATGCTGGGTGTGGCGGGTGTGTTCGGTGGCTCACTGTTCTCCGCCATGCACGGTTCCCTGGTGACCTCCTCGCTGGTGCGTGAAACCACCGAGAGCGAGAGCCAGAACTACGGCTACAAGTTCGGCCAGGAAGAAGAGACCTACAACATCGTGGCTGCCCACGGTTACTTCGGTCGCCTGATCTTCCAATACGCCTCGTTCAACAACAGCCGCAGCCTGCACTTCTTCCTGGCTGCCTGGCCCGTGGTCGGCATCTGGTTCACCGCCCTTGGCGTGAGCACGATGGCCTTCAACCTGAACGGTTTCAACTTCAACCAGTCGATCCTCGACGGCCAGGGCCGCGTGATCAACACCTGGGCTGATGTGCTGAACCGCGCTGGTCTGGGCATGGAAGTGATGCACGAGCGCAATGCGCACAACTTCCCGCTGGACCTGGCTTCTGCTGAAGCCACTCCTGTGGCGCTGACCGCTCCTGCGATCGGCTGATCCTGAGCCGAGCCTCCGGATCAAGCAACAACCGGGTTTGAGCCCCATAGCCCTCCGCATCGCGGGGGGCTTTTTGCTGGCTGGGGCGTGACCCGCTGCCGTCTATGTCCTGCCCATTCCAGGCGCTTGTGGTCCTGCAAGGGGATCGGCCTAGCCTGAGGTGGAGCCAAGGCCCGTGGACCCGATCCTGCGCCCAGGGCATGTCTCCGTTCCCAGCAGAGGAGTGGGTTATGGAAACGATCAAGGCCGCGGCGAAACAGGCCATGGTGGAGGCCCTCAACCGGATCCTGGAGCTGGAGCTGGCAGGAGTGGTGAAGTACACCCACTACGCGCTCATGGTCTATGGCTACAACCGGATCCCTATCGTGTCGTGGCTGAAAGGCAATGCCACCGAGGGGCTTGATCATGCCCACAGGGCCGGGGAGATGGTCACCCTGCTCGGCGCTCATCCGTCGCTGCGCATTGGAACCCTGCTGGAAACCCACAAACACGATATCGGCGACATTCTTCGCGAGAGCCTTGAGCATGAGTCGATGGCGTTGAATGCTTACTACGGCCTGCTGAAGCTTGCTGAAGGTCAATCCGTTCTGCTCGAAGAATATGCGCGCGAGATGATCGTGCTCGAAGAGATGCATCTCGACGAGGTGAATAAGATGCTGCGTCGCCCTGGCGAGTTGGAGCCCTTCCCCGCCTGACCGCCAGCTGTACCCTGCTGGGGCGATCCCTGATCTTGCCCATGTGCCGTTGAGCTCATTGGCTTGGGTTGTCCCAGGAAAGGATCCGTATCCCGAGACATGAGTGGCTCACAAGCCGGTGATCGGACTTGAACCGACGACCTACTGATTACGAATCAGTTGCTCTACCACTGAGCTACACCGGCATCTCCATGAAATTAGCATTCAGGGGTTCCAAAGGCCCCTGGCCCATGCCTTCGACTCGGCCCAAGCCCCAGCCCAGCTCCACCCCCCTGGATCCTGAGTTGCGAGAGCGGCTCCTGGCGGAAGCCAAAGCCCCCTGGAAAGGTCTGAGGCGTGCCCTCTGGTTTGCCCTCACCGCCTCAGGTGCGATCGGGCTGGGCGTCATGGCGATGCGTGCATCCTCCGGCTCAGAGGTGGCTTCAGGAGACCTGCTCATCCAGCTGAGCGCCTTCATCGGTTTTGGCTTGCTGCTCTGGCGCGACCGCTGAGGAACTGGAGGGCGCTGCCTTGGGTTGCCTGTCCTGGACCAGGCTGAGGGGATCGGGGAGCAGCAGGGGCAGTCCAAGACTCAACCGTTCCCGCCCCAGTGCTTCAGGTCCCATGGCGGGGGTTCCACCCACCTGCTCAGGGCTGCGGCTGAACAGCCAGACGGCCTGGACCAGCTGCTGTCCTTGCCAGACCAGAATCGCCAGCAACGGCACAGACAGCAGGATCGTGACCAGCCGGGAGGCCTCCGGCAGGGGCGCGATGGCCGCCATCTGGGCGGAGAGGGAGTCAAGACGCCAGATCGCCGGCAGCAACAGCAGCGCCCACGCAGCGGCCAGCAGGCGAACGGGCAGTGGTGATTGGAGGGCACTCAGGCGCTGTTGAGCCTCGCGGCGGCCCCGGGCCGGAGTCTGCAGCAGCAGCAACGACCAGCAATCAGCTGGCCGCTGCCACAGCAGCACCGCCGGCAGCAAGGCGCCGAGCGCCCAGAGCAACAGCCGCTCGATCGCTGGCACCGGCCCCGGATCGGCGCCCGCCAGGATCAGAACCACGGCCAGCAGCTCCGCCGGGATGGCTGCCAATCCGAGGAGTTGCAGCCAGAGCAGGGGTTCGCTGCGGGGGCTCACATCAGGTGCTGAGGGTGCGGCGTTGGGTGACCAGCTTGTAGGCCATCACCCGATCACCGTCCTGCCAGTTGGCAAAGCGATCGCAGCCGATGCCGCACTCGAAGCCCGTGGCGACCTCCTTGACGTCGTCCTTGTTGCGGCGCAGGGAGTCGAGATCGCCCTCGAACACCACCTGCTTGTTGCGCTGGATGCGCACCTTGCAGTTGCGCTGCAGCTTGCCGCTGGTGACGTAGCAACCGGCCACGGCGCTCTTGCCGATCGTGAAGACGGCACGCACCTCCGCTTCTCCGAGGGGCTCCTCCACCAGCTCCGGCTCCAGCAGGCCCTCCATGGCCAGCTGGATGTCCTCCAGCAGTTTGTAGATCACGTCGTAGTCGCGCACGTCGACGCCATTGGCATCGGCGGCCCGCTTGGCACCGGAGGCCATCGAGGTGTTGAAGCCGACGATCACGGCACCGGAGGCGGCCGCCAGATCCACGTCGGTTTCGGTGATCTCGCCAGGGGCGGAGAGCAGCACGCGCACCTGCACCTCGCCCTGGGGCAGCTGCTCGAGGGACCCCAGGATCGCCTCGACGCTGCCCTGGACATCGGCCTTGAGGATGAGGTTGAGCTCCTTGAGCTCCCCTTCGCTGGCCTGACCTGACATCGATGCCAGCGAGACCCGACGGGAGGCCATCTGCTGGGCCAGGCGGGTGGCACGGGCTTCGTTGGCCCGATCCCCCACCACCGAGCGAGCGATCTTCTCGTCGGGGTAGACCTCGAATTCATCACCGGCCGTGGGCACTTCGCTGAAGCCGAGGGCTTCCACAGCCGAGGAAGGGCCTGCGGTCTTGACCCGCTTGCCAGAGTCGTCGACCATGGCGCGCACCTTGCCGAGCACCGGCCCGGCTGCCACCACATCGCCGGCCTTGAGGGTGCCGTTCTGGATCAGCAGAGTGGCCACGGGGCCCTTGGCCTTGTCGAGGTGAGCCTCGATCACGGTGCCCTTCGCCATCCGGTCCGGGTTGGCCTGGAGGTCTTCGACCTCCGTCACGAGCAGGATCATCTCCAGCAATTTGTCGATGTTCTCGCCCTTGGTGGCGCTCACCGGCACCATCACGGTGGTGCCGCCCCAGTCTTCGGAAACGAGCTCCAGGGCGGAGAGTTCCTGCTTGACCCGCTCAGGCTGGGCGCCCTCCTTGTCGATCTTGTTGATCGCCACAATGATCGGCACTTCCGCGGCCCGGGCGTGGCTGATGGCCTCCAGGGTCTGGGGCCTGACGCCGTCGTCGGCGGCCACCACCAGCACGGCCACGTCGGTGACCTTGGTGCCCCGGGCCCGCATGGCGGTGAAGGCTTCGTGGCCCGGGGTGTCAAGGAAGGTGATGCGACGGTCTTCGCCGGAGTGGGGAATCGTGACCTGATAGGCGCCGATGTGCTGGGTAATGCCCCCGGCTTCCCCGGCCGCCACGCGGGTCTTGCGGATGGCATCGAGCAGGCTGGTCTTGCCGTGGTCGACGTGGCCCATCACCGTGACCACCGGCGGGCGCCGGATCAGGTGCTCGAGGTCGCTGGCCTCGATCATCTCGACCGTCTTCTTGGCGGCCTCCTCCACGTCGTCCTGGAGGACGGGCACCCCGAACTCCTCGGAGACCGTTTCGATCGTGGAGAGATCGAGGGTCTGGGTGACCGTGGCGATGATCCCCTTGAAGAAGAGGGATTTGATGATCTCGGAGCTCTCCACGCCCAGGCGGTCGGCCAGTTCCTGCACCGTGAGATTGCCCTCCGGAACGATCAGCATCTCGGGCCGGGTGGCCTTGGCTTCCCGGGCGGCGCGCAGTTCCATGGCGCGGCGCCGCTGCCTCTGACGGGTGGTTTCCTTTTTGCGCTTGCGCATCGCCACCACGGGCTTGGCGCCAGGCGTGGTGGGACGGGTGCGCGGCTTGGCCGGCCGGGCCAGGCTGGCCTGAAGCACCATCGCCTCGTGCTCGCCGGCGAAGCCGCCGGTTTCGGCGGTGAGCGCATCATCGTTGTCGCCGATGATGTGAACCTTCTGGCGCTGCTTCTGGGGCGACTTGCTGCGCAGGGCCTCCAGCTTGGCGCTGTCATCCCATTCCGGGCGCCGTGCCCGGCCAGGCCCTGCGGCCTGGGGCGTGCGGAATGCCGGACGCCGCGGGGCTGCTGGTGGGGTGGCGGTGGGCCTTGGGGCGTCGGGACTGCCTTCGCTGCGCTCGGGCCGCCGGGGTGGTGCGGCGATCGGGCGACTGCCGGGTTTCTGGAGCTGCATCAGCTCACCGGGGGCCACCGGCTTGCGCATGCCCTGAGGCATTCCGGGGCGCACGGGAGCTCCGGGCCGACTGGTGCCTCCGGGGCCGGCGGCGTCGCGGCGGATCGGTTTGCCCACCAGCTCCAGGGGGCTGCGGGCCTGGGTGGGTCGGCCCACCTGCGGAGTGGGTCGTTGGGGAGCCCCGGCCGGCCGCTGGCTCAGGGCCGGACGGCCCGAAGGAGGAGCCGGACGGTTGCTGGTGCCGGGCTGGCCGGGCTGGGGCCGGCCCACCAATTGCGGTCGGCCGGAGCCACCGCCGCTGGCATTGCGCACCGGAGCCGGGGCTCCGGGTCGTTGGGGCGTGGCCGGCCGGGAGGGGGCCGGTGCACTGCCCCGGGGCACAGGCCGGGGGCTGGTGGCGGGTCGTGGACTTGGGCTGGTCGCTGCGGCCGAATCCGGTTTGCGCACCTGGGGCGGCTCGGGCTTGCTCACCGGCGGTGCAGGCGGGCGGCTCGGGGCACCCACGGGTTTGGCTGGAGCGGCTGAGACAGGGGTGGGCTTCAGAGGTGCAGCCGGCCGGGTTGGTGCGGCAGTGGTGGGGGCCTGACGGGCGGCTTGGGGCACCACTTTTCTGACCACCGGCGGCTGGGTGGGTGCCGCAGGTTTCGTCGCTGCAGCGGGGGCCTGCGCCACGATCTCCGGCCTGGGGGCCGGCTTGACGATGACCGGTTTGGCAGCCGGGGCAGGGGCCGGCGCAGCGGCTGCAGGCTTCTGGGGGCTGCTCATCGGCCTGACAGCCGGCATCGGCTTGGCGCTACCAGCCGGACTGACCGGGGTTGCCGGCGGAGCCGGAGCGGCAGGGGCGGCCTTCTTGACGGACAGGATGGCCTTGGCAGGCTCGCTGGCCGGTGGCGTGGGCCGGACAGGCTGGCCCGCCGGTGCCCCACCACCGTTGCCGGGGGTGCTGATCAGGCTGCGGATGCGCTCGGCCTCCCCATCGCTGATGGAGCTGCTGTGGCTCTTGACCGCAATGGACAGCTTCTCAGCGGCGTCGAGCACGTCCTTGTTCTCCAGGCCAAGGTCGCGGGACAGCTCATAAATTCTGACTTTGCCGCTGCTGGTCATTCAGGTCTCCGATCGGTCGGGGCAGCGTGTGCCTCCGAGCCCCACGCGCGGTGCGGCCACTGTTCATCTTGCCTCAGAGGCTGCAGCGAGTGACTCGCTCAACCGTTCCTCCAGTGCCGTGTAAATGGAATCCGACACCTGACAGCGCAAGGAGCGCTGCAGGCGTTTGCGGCGCCTGGCGTCCTCGATGCAGCTGCTGGAGGGACAGACATAGGCCGAACGGCCCATGGCCCTGGTGGAGGCCCCCTCGAGCACCACCCCATCTCCATATTGGCGGACGATCCGCCAGAGCAGGCGACGATCCTGCCGTTCCCGGCAGGACACGCAGCGCCTCATCACGACGCCCCCGCTCACCGCAGTTCTGCGGCGGCTTCGTCCTCCTGCTCCGCTGCGGCCGGCTCGGTTTCCTCTGTTGTCACGGTCTCGGCGCCGGCTTCCGACTCGACCTCGGTCACGGCCTCGATCTCTGCCGCAGGCTCCGCCTCGTCGTCCGCTTCGGCCTCCCCATCCTCCGCGTAGCTGTCGTAGCCCTCCTCGTCTTCGGGCAGGGGATAGAGCTCCCGCAGGCGGGCATCCTCCTCGGCACGGGCGGCCTGCTCCACCGCCAGGCGGGCTTCGGCCTCGGCCTGCTGCCGCTCATCCTCCTCGCGCAGGGCGATCAGCTCCGCCGCCCGGGCGTCCTCACTGACCTGGTCGTAGTCGGCGGCATTCTTGATATCGATCTTCCAGCCGGTGAGACGTGCCGCCAGACGGACGTTCTGGCCTTCGCGGCCGATCGCCAGGCTGAGCTGGTCAGGGGGGACGAGCACATGGGCGTGCTGCCCCTCAGGGTCCACCAGCCGCACCATCTCGACGCGGGCGGGGCTGAGGGAATTGGCCAAGTACTGACCCGGATCAGGCGACCAGCGGATCACATCGATCTTCTCGCCGCGCAGCTCGTTGACCACCTGTTGAATGCGGGAGCCACGGGCGCCGATGCAGGCGCCAACGGGATCCACTTCCCGCTCGACGCTATCGACGGCCACCTTGGTGCGGGGGCCCACGGCTCGCGAGGGGGGATTGGCTTCACGGGCCACGGCCACGATCCGCACCGAACCCTCCTGGATTTCCGGCACTTCATTCTCGAACAGATACACCACCAGACCGGCATTCGCCCTGGAGACGAACAGCTGCGGTCCGCGGCGGGGCACCTCACTCACTTCCTTGAGGAACACCTTGAAGGTGGCGTTGGCCCGGTAGTTGTCGTTGGGGAGCTGATCCCGCCGCGGCAGTTCCGCTTCCACTTCAGGCCGGCCCAGGCCTGAACTCACAGCCATGATCACCGACTGGCGCTCGAAGCGGATCACCCGGGCGGTGAGCACCGGATCTTCGAGATCGGCGAACTCCTCCTGGATCATCCGGCGCTGTTGGTCGCGCAGCTTCTGGGCCAGCACCTGCTTGGTGGTGGCGGCGGCCATGCGGCCGAAGTCGTCTTTCTCGGGGGTGACATCGAGCACCACGGTGTCACCGACCTGGGCGTCCTCAGCCACCTGCTGCACCTCGGCCAGGGCGATCTGGTGGTCCTCGCTCTCCACCTCCTCGACGATGATCTTGCTGGCCAGCACCCGGTAACCCTCTTCGTCGAGGTCGAGGGCCACATCGAAGTTGCTGAAATAATCCTCCTCGAAGGGGTCTTCGCTGATGCCCAGGTAAAGGGTGCGGCGGTAGCGCTCGTAGCCCTTGAGCAGGGCCTCGCGCAGAGCCGCTTCCACCACCTGGGTAGGAAGCTTCTTCTCCTCGCTGATGTCCTCGATCAGGTTCTGAAGACCGGGGAGGAGAACGAGTGCCATCGGGTCAAAAAGGGGGTTGAGGTGGGGAGGGAGCTGGACGTGGTCAGTCCGTGGCGGGTGTGACCAGTCGGACGGAGATCACATCGGGACGGGGGATCCGGCTGATGCGGCCGTGCAGGTTGAGCTGGAGGTGCTCCTCGTCCCTCTCCAGCAGCAGACCTTCGCGGGTGGTCTCCAGGCCCTTGCCATCCCGGAAGCGCACGGCCACGGGGAAGCCGCGAAAACTGTGGAAATCGCGGTCATCGAGCAGCTCCTCGCCGATCCCGGGGCTGCTGACTTCCAGAACATAGGCCTGGGGCATCAGCTCACTGGCTTCGACAACCTCGCCGAGCACACCGCTGAAGGCGGCGCACTCATCGAGGTTGATGTCGCGTCCGTCGGCGTGGCGGATCTGGATCACCAGCGTGAGCGGCAGCCGGTGGGCCTGGATCTCCACCCCCTGAAGCGCCAGGCCCGAAGCCTCGGCGAGCGGGGTGACCAGACGCTCCAGATGGGGGATGAGTGGGTGGGGCACCGGCGGAGCTGGAGAGCGGGTCGGACGCCCGACCGGCCTCTGCAGAGAACTGCCCCTGAGCTCAAGGCTGCCCGGGAGGCCGCGCTCGATCGTCAGGGTGATGCCCGCCGGGCATGGAGTTGAGCGTACAAGCCGGCACGACAGCCCCCGGCGCCAGACGGCTCAGGCTGGAGGAGTGGGCCCGCCCGGTGCGTCGAACAGGCCGAGGCTGGGGGCCTCCCCGTAGAAGTCGTCGGCGCCGACCTCGCCACGGAGCGCCTGGTCCTGGTTGAGGCAGCGTTGGGGTTCCCTGACGTACTGGCAGACCCTGGCCCAGAGCTTGGCGCGGGTTCCAGGAGCCCCCTGACTGAAGATCACCTGGTCCTGGCCGCCCACCATGCCTTGGATCTCCACCTGGCAGAGGGCACATCGCACACGGGTGCCGGGGGGGATCGAGGCCATGGGCTGGCAGCGCTGTTGCGGCAACTTAGTGTGAAGGTCCCCATCCGTGGTTCCTTCTGTTGCGACCCCTTCAAGAGCGGGGCCACATCAGCCAGTCGGATTCAGAGGCTTTGGACTCAGGCAACAATGCCTTCAAGGTGTTGCAGCTCAGTGATCCCCATCTGCTCCGTCAGGGGCAGGGTCGCTACAGGGGCCGAACCCCGCTGTCTCAGCTGCGCCATGGCCTCGAGCAGGCCCTCGCTGCCCTCGAAGACCGCCCGGATCTACTGCTGATCAGCGGAGACCTCTGCCAGGACGAGAGCTGGGGCGGCTATGTGCAGCTCCGAGACCTGCTCGCCGCTTCGGGCCTGCCCCTGGCGCTGCTGCCGGGAAATCACGATCACCCCGCCCTGCTGCAGGCGGCCCTCGGGCGCCAGGCCGTGCTGGCGCCCGCAGAGCTGCGGCTTGGCCCCTGGCGACTGCTGCTGCTCTCCAGCCACCGCAGCGGTGACTGCGGCGGCTGGCTCGGCGCCGGGCAACGGTCCTGGCTGCGGCAGCGCCTGCTGCACGACTGCTCTCCCGCCCTGGTGGTGGTTCATCACCCGCCCCTACCGATCAGCGACCCGAGCTTCGATGCCATCGGTCTGCGCGATGGGGCCGAGCTGGCCGGGATCCTTCTGGAGGCTTCGTCAGTGGCGCTCCTGCTCTGCGGCCATGTCCACCAGCACTGGCAGGGACTGCTGGGGGGGCAGCCGGGCATTCCCGTACTGGCCTGTCCCTCCACGCTCTGCGCCTTCGGGGCGGTGCAAGCCTGCCCGCTGGGCCGCGCGGAGGATCCGGGCGGCCGCCTGCTGGAGCTGCACCACGATGGGCGCTGGAGCCAGCGGCTGCTGCGCTGGTCGCCCTGGCCGGAGATTGCGGCAGCCGATCCAGCCATTTAGCCTCGGCTCCATGTCCAGTCCCGCTCACGTCCGCTCCTGCGTCGATTCGACTCCGGCCCCGCCATGGCCCTGGGCTGGACCTGGCCGCTGGCTGGCGCTGCTGCTGGTGATCGGCCTGACCCTGGGGCTGCCCTCCCAGGCCCTGGCGCTCACCCCCGAACTGCCCCCTGCTGCTGCCCTGGCCAGTGCTTCACCGCCAGCGGCTGCGCGGGCGCACAATTTCGTTGCCGAGGCGGCCGGACGGGCCAGCCCGTCCGTGGTGCGCATCGACACCGAGCGGGAGGTGCCGCGCCAGGCCTTCGATCCGGCCCTGCTCGATCCGCTGCTGCGTGATCTCTTCGGCGACCCGGCAGGCAGCAGCCGTGAGCGGGGCCAGGGCTCCGGCGTCGTGATCGACGCTGGGCTGGTGCTCACCAATGCCCATGTGGTCGAGAGGGTCGATCAGGTGGAGGTCACCCTCGCCGATGGCCGCCAGCTCGATGGAACCGTGGTGGGAGCTGATCCTGTCACCGATCTGGCGGTGGTGCGCATCGACGCCCCCCGGGACCTCAAGGCAGCCCCCCTGGGCAATTCCGAAGCCCTGGAGGTGGGCGACTGGGCCATTGCCCTGGGCAGCCCCTATGGCCTGGAGCGCACGGTCACCCTCGGCATTGTCAGCAGCCTGCACCGCAACATCAACAGTCTTGGCTTCGCCGACAAGCGGCTCGACCTGATTCAGACAGATGCGGCCATCAACCCTGGCAATTCCGGGGGGCCGCTGATCAATGCGGCCGGTGAAGTGATCGGCATCAACACCCTGGTGCGCTCCGGACCCGGCGCCGGTCTCGGCTTCGCCATTCCGATCAACCTGGCCCGGGGGGTGGCCGATCAACTGCGTACCGGCGCCGATGTGGTTCACCCCTATCTGGGCCTGCAACTGGTGCCGCTCACAGCTCGACGCGCCCGCGAAAACAACCGCGACCCCGAGGCGGTGCTGCAGTTGCCCGAGCGCGACGGCGCGCTGGTGCAGCGGGTGCTCCAGGGCAGCCCGGCTGAATCCGCCGGGCTCAGGCGTGGTGATCTGGTGGTGGCGGCGGCTGATCACCCCGTGGTCGATCCCGCCGCTCTGCTGCAGCGGGTCGAGGCCTCCAGTGTCGGCGAGGCCCTGCCCCTCAAGGTGGTCCGTGGCAACCGGGAACTGCAGCTCTCGATCCGTCCCGCCGCCTTGCCGCGGGCTTCCTGAATCTCCCTGCGCCAGCTGGGTTCTCCAGGGGTTCAGCCTTCAGCTTGCTACGGTCGCACCCCCTGGTTTCACCCCCCATGGCCGAGCTGCAGGACCGGATGAAGCTGGCCGTGGCCACGGCCGCCGTCGATCAGATCCGGGACGGCATGGTGCTCGGCCTGGGCTCCGGCTCCACCGCCGCCCTGATGATCCGGGAACTTGGAGCCCGCCTGCAGCGGGGTGAACTCTCGGCCATCACCGGGGTGACCACCTCGTTCCAGGGGGAGGTGCTCGCCGCTGAGCTGGGCATCCCCCTGCAGAGCCTCAATGCCGTCTCCCGCATCGACCTGGCGATCGATGGCGCCGATGAGGTCGACCCCGCCTTCCAGCTGATCAAGGGGGGTGGGGCTTGCCATGTGCAGGAGAAGCTGGTGGCCCGCCGGGCCGACCGCTTCGTGGTGGTGGTCGATTCCAGCAAGCTGGTGGAGCGCCTCAACCTGGAGTTCCTCCTGCCGGTGGAGGTCCTGCCCGGGGCCTGGCGCCAGGTGAAGGCGGAGCTGGAGGCGATGGGGGCCACCGCTGACCTGCGCATGGCTGTGAAGAAGGCAGGCCCGGTGGTCACCGACCAGGGGAACCTGGTGCTCGATCTCAAGTTCGCTGGCGGCATCGCCGATCCAGCGGCGCTGGAGCAGGCGATCAACAACCTGCCAGGGGTGCTGGAGAACGGGCTGTTCGTGGGCCTCACCGACCAGGTCCTGGTGGGCGAGATCGTCGACGGGGAGCCCCGGGTGCGGGATCTCGAGCGGATCTGACCATCAGCCTGAGCGGTTCAGTCGAGCCGGCGGCGCACGGAATCGGCGTGGCTGTGCAGCCCCTCGCTCTGGGCCAGGGTGATCACCGCTGGCCCGGTGGCCTCGAGGGCCTGGCGGTTGAAGGCGATCATGCTGGTGTGACGCATGAACGTCTCCACGCTCAGGGCGCCGGAGAAACGGGCGGTGCCTGAGGTGGGCAGGGTGTGGTTGGGGCCGGCCAGGTAGTCGCCCACCGCTTCGGGGCTCCAGGCGCCGATGAAAATCGCACCGGCGTTCTCGATCCGCCCCGCCAGGGGCTCGGGCCGCTCCACCAGCAGCTCCAGGTGCTCGGGTGCGAAGTGGTCGCTCAGCCTGGCCGCGTCTTCCAGGGAAGGACAGAGCACGATCAGCCCCCAGTCTTCCAGGGCCGCCCGGCAGAGATCCGCCCGGGGGTGGTGGCGCAGCTGCTGTTCCAGGGCCTTGGGCACAGCCGCCGCCAGGGCAGCGCTGGTGGTGAGCAGGATCGCCGCCGCCAGGGGGTCGTGCTCGGCCTGGGCGAGCAGATCGGCGGCCACGTGATCCGGATCGGCGCTCTGGTCGGCGATCACCAGCACCTCGCTGGGGCCGGCCAGGGAATCGATGGCCACCTGGCCGTACACAGCTTTTTTGGCCAGGGTCACGTAGAGGTTTCCCGGACCGCTGATCACATCCACCCGCGGGATCGATTCGGTGCCATAGGCCAGGGCGGCGATGGCCTGGGCCCCACCGACCCGGTAGACCTCCTCAACTCCAGCCAGGTGGGCGGCGGCCAGCACCGTGGGGTCAGGTTGTCCCTGGGGACCCGGAGGCGTCACCATCACCACTCGCTTGACTCCGGCCACCCGGGCCGGAACGGCATTCATCAGCACGGTGCTGGGGTAGGAGGCCCGTCCGCCGGGTACGTAGAGCCCTGCCCTGGCCACCGGACGCCAGCGCCGCCCAAGGCGTTCGCCGTGCACGCCCGTCACCTCCAGGTCGCTGGGCTTCTGACGCTGATGGAAATCGAGGATGCGCCGGTGGGCCAGCTCCAGGGCGCTGCGCAGGTCCGAGGGGCAGGCCTTCCAGGCGCGGGCCAGCTCCTCGCGGGGAATGCGCAGGGGATCCGGACGGAAGCCGTCGAAGCGTTCGCTCAGCTCCAGCAGGGCGCCATCGCCTTCTCGCTTCACCTGCTCGAGGATGGCCTCCACTCTGGCGGCGGCCTCCTGGCTGGCGCCGCCGCTGGTGCGGCCGGCGATGCGCGCGAGCCTGGCCGCGGCGGCATCGAGATCCTCCAGGCGCTCGAGGGCCAGGGCTGGTGCGGTGTCGCTCAGGGTGTTCGGCAAGGAGAAAGGCGGTGGCGGAAGGCGGCGCCGCTGAGTCAATGTCCCAGGCTAGAGCTGGCCCCCAGGCGGGCGAGCCTGTGAGGGTAAGATCGACAACTGCTGAATCAGCGCTGAACCCGCCTGTGGCCAATAACAAGTCTTCGAAGAAGCGCATCCTGATTGCCGAGCGCAACTGGTTGCAGAACCGCACCTACAAGTCGGCGGTGCGCACGCTGATGAAGCGCTGCTTCGCGGCCGTGACCGTCTACAGCCAGGAGCCCGGCGAGGACAACAAGACGGCCGTGCAGGCCAGCCTCAACGCGGCCTTCAGCAAGATCGACAAGGCCGTCAAGGTCGGTGTGATCCACCGCAACACCGGCGCCAACCAGAAATCGCGGCTCAGCACCGCCGTCAAGCAGGCCATCGAGCCCGTTGCCGGCAACGCCTGAGCGGCTCGCCGTCCCCATGACCGTCAACACCATGCCTGCCGTGGCCACCGGGCTTCCGGCGCTGGTTGACTCCCACTGCCACGTGGTGTTCAGCACCTTCGAGGCCGACCTCGACGCGGTGGCCGAGCGCTGGCGTGAAGCCGGTGTGGTGTCCTTGCTGCATGCCTGCGTGGAGCCATCCCAGATCGGTCCGATCCGTGCCTTGGCCGATCGGTTTCCCGAGCTGCGCTATTCGGTGGGGGTTCATCCGCTCGACACCGAGCACTGGGACCCCACCACCCAGGCGGTGCTGCGTCAGGCCGCCCTCGACGACGAGCGGGTGCTGGCCATCGGTGAACTGGGTCTGGATCTCTTCCGCGACTCCAACCTCGAGAGTCAGCTGGCGGTCCTTGGCCCCCAGCTTGATCTCGCTGTGGAGCTGGATCTGCCGGTGATCATTCATTGCCGCGATGCCGCCGCGCCGATGCTGCAGGAGCTGCGCCAGCGTCAGGCTGAGGGGCGTTGCCCCCGCGGAGTGATGCACTGCTGGGGCGGCACCCCGCAGGAGATGGCGTCGTTTCTGGAACTGGGCTTGTACATCAGCTTCAGCGGAACGGTCACCTTTCCCAAGGCCTTCGATACCCACCTCTGTGCCCAACAGGTTCCAGCCGATCGCTACCTGGTGGAAACCGACTGTCCCTTCCTGGCACCGGTTCCCCGCCGGGGCAAGCGCAATGAGCCCGCCTACGTGGCCGCCGTGGCCAGCCGTGTGGCGGAGCTCAGGGGCGAGGCCCTGGAGCAGGTGGCGGCCGACTCAACGGCGAACGCGGTACGCCTGTTTGGCCTCCCGGGACCACCTAAGCCCAATAGTGTATGATGTTTTATTGGCCTGGTAGCGTGAGCGCACCATTGTCGAGCTCGGCAGCTCCGATTCGAGATTCATCAGCGTGAGCACGGCAGGGTTCCCCCCTCTCCCGGAGAGGACCCTGCCGTGCCTTTGGCTGTCCTTGCGGCAGTCCGAAGCGTCAGGCGTGTTCCCGCCGGCGCCGTCCATCCACTTTTTCACCCGTTCCTGCAGGTCCCCGCATGAGCAGCGCGATTCAGGTCGCCAAGACCGTCACCTACCTGCCCGATCTGGTCGAGGTGCAGCGGGCGAGTTTCAAGTGGTTCCTGGAGAAGGGTCTGATCGAGGAGCTCGACAGCTTTTCCCCGATCACCGACTACACCGGCAAGCTTGAGCTCCATTTTGTCGGCACGGAGTACCGCCTGAAGCGGCCCCGCCACGATGTCGAAGAAGCGAAACGCCGCGATGCCACCTTCGCCTCGCAGATGTATGTCACCTGCCGGCTGGTCAACAAGGAAACCGGCGAGATCAAGGAGCAGGAAGTCTTCATCGGCGAGCTGCCGCTGATGACCGAGCGCGGCACCTTCATCATCAACGGCGCCGAGCGGGTGATCGTCAATCAGATCGTGCGCAGCCCCGGCGTCTACTTCAAGGACGAGCAGGATAAGAACGGCCGCAAGACCTTCAACGCCAGCCTGATCCCCAACCGTGGTGCCTGGCTGAAGTTCGAAACCGACAAGAACGATCTGCTGCACGTTCGCGTCGACAAGACCCGCAAGATCAATGCCCACGTACTGATGCGGGCGATCGGCCTGTCTGACAACGACGTGCTCGACAAGCTCCGGCACCCGGAGTACTACAAGAAGTCAATCGAAGCGGCCAACGACGAAGGCATCTCCTCGGAAGATCAGGCGCTGCTTGAGCTGTACAAGAAGCTGCGTCCCGGTGAGCCCCCTTCCGTGAGTGGTGGTCAGCAGCTGCTGCACAGCCGCTTCTTCGATCCCAAGCGCTACGACCTGGGCCGCGTGGGCCGCTACAAGATCAACAAGAAGCTGCGGCTCACCATCCCTGATGCCGTGCGCACCCTCACCGCTGAGGACGTGCTCTCGACGATCGATTACCTGATCAACCTTGAGCTTGATGTGGGCGGGGCTTCCCTCGACGACATCGATCACCTCGGCAACCGCCGGGTGCGCTCCGTCGGAGAGCTGCTGCAGAACCAGGTGCGGGTTGGCCTCAACCGGCTGGAGCGGATCATCAAGGAGCGGATGACGGTCGGCGAGACTGAATCGCTGACCCCCGCGCAGCTGGTCAATCCCAAGCCCCTGGTGGCGGCGATCAAGGAGTTCTTCGGCTCCAGCCAGCTCAGTCAGTTCATGGACCAGACCAATCCCCTGGCGGAGCTGACCCACAAGCGGCGCATCAGTGCCCTCGGCCCAGGCGGCCTCACCCGTGAGCGGGCAGGCTTCGCTGTGCGCGACATTCACCCGTCCCACTACGGCCGTATCTGCCCGATCGAGACCCCCGAAGGTCCCAACGCCGGTCTGATCGGTTCTCTGGCCACCCACGCCCGCGTCAATGAATACGGCTTCATCGAAACTCCTTTCTGGAAGGTGGAGAACGGTTTCGTCCACAAGCAGGGCGATCCGATCTACCTCTCCGCCGACCTTGAAGACGAGTGCCGCGTCGCCCCTGGTGACGTGGCCACCGATGCCGACGGCCGCATCCTCGCTGAGCTGATCCCCGTCCGCTACCGCCAGGACTTCGAGAAAGTGCCGCCTGAGCAGGTGGATTACGTGCAGCTCTCACCCGTGCAGGTGATCTCGGTGGCCACCTCGCTGATTCCCTTCCTCGAGCACGACGACGCCAACCGGGCCCTGATGGGCTCGAACATGCAGCGTCAGGCCGTTCCCCTGCTACGGCCCGAGCGGCCCCTGGTGGGTACTGGCCTGGAAACCCAGGTGGCCCGCGACTCGGGCATGGTGCCGATCACCCGGGTGAATGGCATCGTCACCTTCGTGGATGCCACGGCGATTGTGATTCGCGATGAGCAAGGCACCGATCACATCCACCACCTGCAGAAGTACCAGCGCTCCAACCAGGACACCTGCCTCAACCAGCGGCCGATTGTCAGCCAGGGTGATCAGGTGATCGCCGGCCAGGTGCTGGCCAATGGTTCCGCCTGTGAGGGTGGCGAGATCGCCCTGGGTCAGAATGTGCTGATCGCCTACATGCCCTGGGAGGGGTACAACTACGAGGACGCGATCCTCGTGAGTGAGCGGCTCGTTCAGGACGACCTCTACACCTCGGTGCACATCGAGAAGTATGAGATTGAGGCCCGCCAGACCAAGCTTGGACCCGAGGAGATCACCCGCGAGATTCCCAATGTGGCTGAAGAAAGCCTGGGCAACCTCGATGAGATGGGTATCATCCGGATCGGAGCCTATGTCGAATCCGGTGACATTCTGGTCGGTAAGGTAACACCCAAGGGTGAGTCGGATCAGCCGCCTGAAGAGAAGCTGCTGCGGGCGATCTTCGGTGAAAAGGCTCGCGATGTGCGCGACAACTCCCTGAGGGTGCCCAGCACCGAGCGCGGACGGGTTGTGGATGTGCGCATCTACACCCGCGAGCAGGGTGATGAGCTGCCGCCGGGGGCGAACATGGTGGTGCGGGTCTATGTGGCCCAGCGGCGCAAGATCCAGGTGGGCGACAAGATGGCCGGCCGCCACGGCAACAAGGGCATCATCAGCCGCATCCTCCCCCGTGAGGACATGCCCTACCTGCCCGATGGTTCCCCGATCGACATCGTCCTCAATCCCCTGGGGGTTCCCTCGCGGATGAATGTCGGACAGGTGTTCGAGTGCCTGATGGGCTGGGCTGCGTCGCACCTGAACTGCCGGGTCAAGGTGGTGCCGTTCGATGAGATGCACGGCAACGAAACCTCCAAGAACACCGTGCAGAAGTACCTGGAAGAGGCTGCCAGCGAGCCTGGCAAGGAGTGGGTCTACGACCCTGAGAATCCCGGCAAGATCCAACTGGTTGATGGGCGGACCGGCGAGCCTTTCGATCAACCGGTCACCGTGGGTTACGCCCACATCCTCAAGCTCGTCCACCTGGTCGACGACAAGATCCACGCCCGCTCCACCGGTCCCTACTCCCTGGTCACCCAGCAGCCCCTGGGCGGCAAGGCGCAGCAGGGCGGCCAGAGGCTCGGGGAGATGGAGGTCTGGGCCCTGGAGGCCTACGGGGCCGCCTACACCCTGCAGGAACTGCTCACCGTCAAGTCCGACGACATGCACTGCCGCAACGAAGCCCTCAACGCCATCGTCTGGGGCAAGCCCATTCCCCGCCCCGGCACCCCGGAATCCTTCAAGGTGCTGATGCGCGAATTGCAGTCGCTGGGTCTGGACATCGCCGTCTACACCGATGAGGGCGTCGAGGTTGATCTGATGCAGGACGTCAATCCCCGCCGCAGCACCCCCAACCGGCCCACCTATGAATCCCTCGGCGTCGCGGATTACGACGACGATTGAATCCACGCCCTGAGTTTCACCGTTTCACTCGACGTCCGCGCGCCCTTCGGCCATGACCAACAGCAACTCCCGCACCGAGAACCACTTCGACTACGTCAAGATCACTCTGGCTTCGCCGGAGCGGATCATGCAGTGGGGACAGCGCACCCTGCCCAATGGTCAGGTGGTCGGTGAGGTGACCAAGCCCGAAACGATCAACTACCGCACCCTCAAGCCCGAGATGGACGGGCTCTTCTGCGAGAAGATTTTCGGCCCCTCCAAGGACTGGGAATGCCATTGCGGTAAGTACAAGCGGGTGCGTCACCGTGGCATCGTCTGCGAACGCTGCGGGGTTGAGGTCACCGAGAGCCGGGTGCGGCGTCACCGCATGGGCTTCATCAAGCTGGCGGCTCCGGTGTCTCACGTCTGGTACCTGAAGGGGATCCCCAGCTACGTGGCGATCCTGCTTGACATGCCCCTGCGGGATGTTGAGCAGATCGTTTACTTCAACTGCTACGTGGTGCTCGAGCCGGGGGACCACAAAGACCTCACCTACAAGCAACTCCTCACCGAAGACGAGTGGCTGGAGATCGAGGATCAGATCTACGCCGAAGACTCGGAGATCGAGAATGAGCCCGAAGTGGGCATCGGCGCCGAGGCGCTCAAGCGCCTGCTCGAAGACCTCAACCTCACCGAGATTGCCGAGCAGCTGCGCGAGGACATCGCCGGCAGCAAGGGTCAGAAACGGGCGAAGCTGATCAAGCGTCTGCGCGTGATCGATAACTTCATCGCCACCGATGCCCGCCCCGACTGGATGGTGCTCGATGCCATCCCGGTGATCCCCCCCGACCTGCGCCCGATGGTGCAGCTCGATGGCGGCCGCTTCGCCACCAGCGATCTCAACGATCTCTACCGCCGGGTGATCAACCGCAACAACCGCCTGGCGCGGCTGCAGGAGATCCTTGCTCCCGAGATCATCGTCCGCAACGAAAAGCGGATGCTGCAGGAGGCTGTGGATGCCCTGATCGACAACGGACGCCGCGGCCGAACTGTGGTCGGTGCCAACAACCGTCCGCTCAAGTCGCTCAGCGACATCATCGAGGGCAAGCAGGGCCGCTTCCGTCAGAACCTTCTGGGCAAGCGTGTCGACTACTCCGGTCGTTCCGTGATCGTGGTGGGCCCCAAGCTGAAGATGCATCAGTGCGGCCTGCCCAAGGAAATGGCGATCGAGCTGTTCCAGCCGTTCGTGATTCACAGGCTGATCCGCCAGAACATCGTCAATAACATCAAGGCCGCCAAGAAGCTGATTCAGCGGGCCGATGACGAGGTGATGCAGGTGCTGCAGGAAGTGATCGAAGGCCACCCGATCATGCTCAACCGGGCACCTACGCTGCACCGGCTCGGAATCCAGGCTTTCGAGCCGAAGTTGGTGGATGGCCGTGCCATCCAGCTCCACCCCCTGGTCTGCCCCGCCTTCAACGCCGACTTCGACGGTGACCAGATGGCCGTGCACGTGCCCCTGGCCATCGAGGCCCAGACTGAGGCGCGCATGCTGATGCTGGCGAGCAACAACATTCTTTCGCCGGCCACCGGTGAGCCGATCATCACCCCGTCTCAGGACATGGTGCTGGGCATCTACTACCTCACCGCAGTGGATCGCAAGGAGAGCATGCCCAGCTTCGGCGACCGCAGCCGCACCTTCGCTGGCCTCAACGACGTGATCAACGCCTTTGAGGAGCGGCATCTTGACCTGCACCAGTGGGTCTGGGTTCGCTTCAGCGGCGAGGTCGACGATGAAGACGAGGCTGAAGCCCCCCATCATGAGGAGACCCTCAGCGATGGCACCCGCATCGAGCAGTGGAAGTACCGCCGCGACCGCTTCGACGAAGACGGTGCCCTGATCACCCGTTACCTGCTCACAACCGTCGGCCGGGTGGTGATGAACAGAACGATCATCGACGCGGTGGCCGCCACCTGAGCTGACCTGCTGCAGCACGTCGTCGTCTTCACCTGGTGTTCCAGGTTTTTTTCTTCGTTCTTCTTTTTCGCTCGCCGCCATGACCTCCCCCCCCTCCAAGCCCAATTCCCAGTACCGCCGCGCTCCCCTGAGCAAGGAACCGCCGCGTTTCCGCAACCGGGAGATCGACAAGAAGGCTCTGCGCAATCTCGTGGCCTGGGCGTACAAGCACCACGGCACCGCTGCCACGGCCTCCATGGCCGACGACCTCAAGGATCTGGGCTTCCACTACGCCACCCAGGCCGCGGTCTCGATCTCCGTGGAAGACCTGCGCATTCCCTTCGAGAAGGCTCGTCTGCTCGAGGAAGCCGAGCAGCAGATCACCGACACCGAAGAGCGCTACCGGCTGGGGGAGATCACCGAGGTGGAGCGGCACACCAAGGTGATCGACACCTGGACCGAAACCAATGAGCGGCTGGTGGAGGAGGTCAAGAAGAACTTCAACGAGAACGACCCGCTCAACTCGGTCTGGATGATGGCCAACTCGGGCGCCAGGGGCAACATGTCCCAGGTGCGTCAGCTGGTGGGCATGCGTGGTCTGATGGCCAACCCCCAGGGAGAGATCATCGACCTGCCGATCCGCACCAACTTCCGCGAGGGCCTCACGGTCACGGAATACGTGATCTCCTCCTACGGCGCCCGCAAGGGTCTCGTGGACACGGCCCTGCGTACCGCCGACTCGGGCTACCTCACCCGCCGGCTGGTGGACGTGGCCCAGGATGTGATCGTGCGGGAGGACGACTGCGGCACCACCCGAGGCATCCCCATCCATGCCGATGAGAAGGGCCGTTTCTTCGCCAAACTCGTGGGTCGTCTGGCGGGTGAGCCCGTGCATGGCTCCGACGGCACCCTGCTGGTCGATCGCGACGGCCAGATCGACAACGAGCTCTCCCGGCTGATCGAGGCCGCTGGCGTCAAGACCGTCGTCGTGCGCTCCCCCCTCACCTGCGAGGCCGCCCGCTCGGTCTGCCGCAAGTGCTATGGCTGGGCCCTGGCCCACAACCAGCTGGTGGATCTGGGCGAAGCGGTGGGAATCATCGCTGCCCAGTCGATCGGTGAGCCCGGCACCCAGCTGACGATGCGCACCTTCCACACCGGTGGTGTGTCCACAGCCGAAACGGGCGTGGTGCGTTCTTCTGTGGCCGGAACCGTTGAATTCGGTCCCAAGGCACGGGTTCGCTCCCACCGCACCTCCCACGGGGTTGAAGCCCAGCTCTCCGAAACCGATTTCACCCTTTCGGTGAAGCCCAGCGGCAAGGGCAAGATTCAGAAGCTCGATATCACCTCCGGTTCGGTGCTGTTCGTCGCCAATGGTGATGAGGTGCCGTCCGACATGGTGCTGGCCCAGATCTCCGCTGGCGCCGCGGTCAAGAAGAGCGTGGAGAAGGCCACCAAGGATGTGATCTGCGACCTGGCGGGTCAGGTGCGCTACGAAGATGTGATTCAGCCCCGCGAGTCGACCGACCGCCAGGGCAACATCACCCTCAAGGCCCAGCGCCTCGGGCGTCTCTGGGTGCTGGCGGGAGATGTCTACAACCTGCCCCCCAACGCCCAGCCCGTGGTCAAGGGCAACACTGCCGTCACCACCGGTGAGGTGCTGGCGGAGAGCCGTCTGGTGAGCGAGCAAGGTGGTTCGGTGCGCTTGCGCGATTCCACCGGCGATTCCCGCGAAGTGCAGATCGTCACCGCCAGCCTCACGCTCAAGGACTGCAAGCTGGTGGGTGAATCCACCCATTCCGGTGAGATCTGGCACCTCGAGGGCAAGGACAACATCCGCTACCTGCTCAAGACCCAGCCGGGCAGCAAGATCGGCAGTGGTGAGGTGATCGCCGAGCTGGCCGATGACCGCTTCCGGACTCAGACCGGTGGTCTGATCAAGTACGCCCCAGGCCTCTCGATCAAAAAAGCCCGCTCCGCCAAGAATGGCTACGAGGTGTCCAAGGGCGGAACAGTGCTCTGGATTCCCCAGGAAACCCACGAGATCAACAAGGACATCTCCCTGTTGATGATCGAAGACGGCCAGTGGATCGAGGCCGGCACGGAGGTGGTCAAGGACATCTTCAGCCAGACGGCCGGGATCGTGACCGTGACCCAGAAGAACGACATCCTGCGCGAGATCATCGTGCGCTCGGGAACACTGCATCTCGTCAGCGACGCCAAAATCCACGCCCGCTACAGCGACGATGGTCGCCTGCACAATCCCGGCGAAGAGATCGCTCCCGGCCTGGTGCCTGAGGCCATGGTCTATGTCGAGGCCGTCGACACCCCCGAAGGCGGCGCCCTGTTGTTGCGGCCGGTGGAGGAATACCCCATTCCTGACCAGGCGCACCTGCCCGAGCTGGGCAGCGTCAAGCAGAACGGCGGCCCCTCTCTGGGGCTCAAGGCCACCCAGCGGCTCACTTTCAAGGACGGTGAACTGATCAAATCGGTAGATGGGGTCGAGCTGCTGCGCACCCAGCTGATCCTCGACACCTTCGACACCACCCCCCAGATGACGGTGGATGTGGAGGCTGTCCCCGACAGGCGGGCCAAGACGATCGAGCGCCTGCAACTGGTGATTCTCGAAACCCTGCTGGTTCGTCGCGACACCCTCTCCGATGCCAGCCACGGCTCCACCCACACCGAGCTGCAGGTGGAGGACGGCACCAGCGTCAAGAGCGGCGATGTGGTCGCCACCACCCAGATCCTCTGCAAGGAAGACGGCGTGGTGCAACTTCCCGATCCCGTGGAAGGGGAACCGGTGCGGCGCCTGATCGTCGAGCGTGATGGCGACACCCGTGATCTCGACATCGGCAGCGCCGAGCTGGCCGTGAGCGTGGGCCAGCGTCTGGTCGACGGTGAGCCCCTTGCCAGCGGCATCGAGGCCCCCTGCTGCGGTCAGGTGGAAGCCATCGACGGCAGCCTGATCACCATCCGACTGGGCCGTCCCTACATGGTCTCGCCGGATTCGGTGCTGCACGTGCGCGACGGCGAACTCGTTCAGCGCGGGGATGCCCTGGCGCTGCTGGTGTTCGAGCGCCAGAAGACCGGTGACATCGTCCAGGGTCTGCCCCGGATCGAAGAGCTGCTCGAAGCCCGTCGGCCGCGGGAATCCGCGGTGCTCTGCCGCAAACCCGGCACCGTCACCATCAAGCTGGGCGAAGACGACGACTCGGTCACCGTCTCCGTGATCGAGCACGACGACATCAGCACCGACTACCCGATCCTGCTCGGGCGCAACGTGATGGTGAACGACGGCCAGCAGGTCACGGCCGGTGAAATGCTCACCGACGGTCCGATCAATCCCCACGAACTGCTGGAGTGCTATTTCGAGGACCTCAGGGACCGCAAGCCCTCGATGGAAGCGGCCCAGGAAGCCATCTCCAAGCTGCAGTTCCGCATGGTGCAGGAGGTGCAGAACGTCTACAAATCCCAGGGGGTCACCATCGATGACAAGCACATCGAGGTGATCGTGCGCCAGATGACCAGCAAGGTGCGCATCGAGGATGCCGGTGACACCCCCCTGCTGCCCGGTGAGCTGATCGAGCTGCGCCAGGTGGAGCAGGTCAACCAGGCGATGGCCATCACCGGTGGCGCCCCCGCCGAGTTCACGCCGGTGCTGCTGGGCATCACCAAGGCCTCGCTCAACACCGACAGCTTCATCTCCGCCGCCAGCTTCCAGGAGACCACCCGGGTGCTCACCGAAGCGGCGATCGAGGGCAAGAGCGACTGGCTGCGCGGTCTCAAGGAGAACGTGATCATCGGCCGCCTGATCCCCGCCGGCACCGGCTTCGGTGGCTTCGAGGAGGAACTGCGCGCTGAAGCCGGTCCCCACCCCGACATCCTCGATGAGGAGGCCGGCAGCTACCGCCGCGTGGCCAATCTCCGCCCGGACTACACCGTGGAGATGCCCGCCGCGGCCCCTGTCACCAAGGCGGTGCTTGAGGATCCTTCCGAGGACGAGCTCGATGCGGTCCGGAGCAAGCGGGGCATCGAGGCGGCCGCCAGCTCCTTCGCGGCCTTTGCCAGGCCCACCCAGGAGGAAGGCCTGGAGGAAGAGCTCATCCCCGATCCCGCGGCCGTTGAGGGTCTGCAGGAAGAAGGTCTACTCACGGAGGACTGATTCCCTTGCTGGACCCCACGCTTGTCCCGAAGCGGCGCCTGCCCCGCTTCGGCTTCCACACCCACACCGAACGGCTCAACGGCCGTTTGGCCATGCTCGGTTTCATCGCTCTGGTGGCGGTGGAGCGCTGGCTCGGCCATGGGCTGCTGATCTGGTCGTGATCTCCGCCGCGCCTTCGCCCCAGGCCGTGCCCCTGCTGGGCCTGGGCCTGGGCGAGTTGGAGGCCTGGGCTGTCAGCCAGGGGCAACCCGCTTTTCGTGGCCGTCAGCTCCACGACTGGATCTATGCCAAGGGGGCGCGCCGCCTGGCTGACATCAGCGTGCTGCCCAAAGCGTGGCGCGAGAGCCTCACTGCTGAGGCGGGCCCCGCCGGCGCCGATGCACTCGGCCGCTCCAGGGAACTGCAGCGCAGTGTGGCCAGCGATGGCACCACCAAGTTGCTGCTGGGGACCGCCGATGGCCTCAGCCTCGAAACCGTGGGCATTCCCTCCCGCGATCGCCTTACGGTCTGCGTCTCGAGTCAGGTGGGCTGCCCGATGGCCTGCCGCTTCTGCGCCACCGGCAAGGGAGGCCTGCAGCGCTCCCTGGCGGTGCACGAGATCGTCGATCAGGTGCTTTGCGTGCGCGAGGTGATGGAGCGCCGCCCCAGCCATGTGGTGTTCATGGGCATGGGCGAACCGCTGCTCACGATCGATTCCGTGCTGGGGGCCATTCACTGTCTCTGCACCGACCTGGGCATGGCCCAGCGCCAGATCACGGTGAGCACCGTGGGGGTGCCCAGCACCCTGCCCAGCCTGGCCGAGCTTGCCCTGGAAAGGCTTGGCCGCGCCCAGTTCACCCTGGCGGTGAGCCTGCATGCCCCCGATCAGGGCCTGCGGGAGCAGCTGATCCCCACGGCCCACGCCTATCCGCTGGAGGCGCTGCTCGACGACTGCCGCCGCTACGTGGAGATCACCGGCCGGCGGGTGAGCTTCGAGTACATCCTCCTGGGGGGCCTCAACGACCACCCCCGCCAGGCGGCGGCCCTGGCGGCGCTGTTGCGCGGGTTCCAGAGCCACGTGAACCTGATCCCCTACAACCCGATCGAGGAGGAAGATTTCCAGCGTCCCAGCCCTGAGCGGGTTGAGGCCTTCCGGCGGGCCTTGCTGGAGCGGCATGTGGCCGTGAGCGTGCGAGCCAGCCGCGGTCTCGACGGGGATGCCGCCTGCGGTCAGCTCAGGCGGCGGGCGGCGGCGGCATCACTCTGACCAGCGTCGAGCCTGGGTTTGCCCGACGGTCGCCTCAGGTGGGGTCTTTCGCCGGATCAAAGGCGCCGCGGGGGCCGGCACCGTTCCAGGGGGTCAGTCGCAGCATCAGCAGGAAGGCCGGCAGTGCCGCCGCCACCGTGAACAGGAAAAAGCTGCTCCAACCCACCCGTTCGGCCACCAGCCCGGCCGGAGCGGCCAGGATTGAGCGGCTCAGGGCATAGACCCCGGAGAGCAGGGCGTATTGGGTGGCCGAGAACCTCGGGTTGCAGAGGCTCATCAGCAAGGCCACGAACACCGCTCCCACCATGCCGCCGCCGATGTTCTCCATCCCTACGGCCAGCACCAGTGCGGTCTGGCCGCCACCGAACTGGGCCAGGGCCCAATAGGAGAGGTTGCCGATCGCTCCGATCAGGGCGAACAGCCAGAGCGAGCGGTTCATGCCCAGACGGCTGAACAGCACCCCGCCGAGCACCGTGCCGATCATCGTGGCGGCGATGCCCCAGCCCCCCTGCACCGCCCCGATCAGCCCGGGACTGAACCCCTGCTGAATCAGGAAGGGAACGGCCATCAGGCTGAGCAGGCCATCGGGCCAGCGGTAGAGCAGAACCAGCAGAAGCAACAACGCGGCTCGCCCGAAACCGGTGCGATGCAGGAAATCACGTGCCGGGCCCACCACCGCCTGCCGCAGGCTGGTGACGGGATGCTCGATCGGTGCCAGCCGCGGAGCCGCCAGGGTGAACGGGACCACCGCCAGCAGCAGCGCGGCCGAGGCCAGGAACGCTGCTGGCCAGCCGTAGCGGCCCGCCAGCAGAAAGCCGCCCGCCCCGATCGCCAGCATGGCTCCCCGATAGCCCATGGCCGAAGCGGCCGCTCCGCCACCCCGCTCCGCCGGCGGGAGCAGGTCGGTTCGGTAGGCGTCGACCGCGATGTCCTGGGTGGCGCTGCAGACCGCCAGCAGCACCGCCATCACGCCGATGGCGGTCAGGTTGGCGGCGTCCGTGCCCGGTCGCAGCAGGGCCATGGCCGCAATCACGCCCACCAGGGTGATCTGCAGCAGCAGCAGCCAGCCCCGCCGGCGGTCGGGCCAGGGCAGCGGCCAGCGGTCGAGGGCCGGCGCCCAGAACATCTTCAGGGTGTAAGGCAGTTCCGCCAGGCCGAGCAGACCGATCAGACTCAGGGGCACATTGCTGGCGGCCAGCCATCCCTGCAGCAGCTTGCTGCCCACCATGTAAGGGGTGCCGCTGGCGACCCCCTGGGCCGTCACCGCCACCAGGCGTTGGCGGGGAGCGGAGGCCGCCTCGGCTGCTGCCATGCGCTCGCTGGCTGGTTCGGATGCCAAGGGCCGGACACGACTGGGCGAACCCTACGGAAGTCCGTTGACCCCAGCGTTCAGAATGGGGTACCTCCCAGACCTGTGCCGTGTCGTTCTTCCGCTCCACCTTGCTGCCGGCCGCGATCGTGGTGCTGTTCGGTCTGGCGTTGTTCGCGGTGAGTGCCAGGATCTGGCTGCCGGGTGACATGGCCGCCCCCGCTCCGATCGGCTGAGGGCCATGACCGACCAAGCCAACCCCGATCCAGGCGGTACCCCGCCCCCCTACGCCTACGGTCCGGCCGAGCTGGCCTTCGACCCGGAAATGCTGGCTGGCGAGCTGGCCCAGGAGCTGTTGGGGGATCCGCTCGAAGACCTCGATGCGCTCGAGCCCGCCGAGGCCGACATCGCCGCGGAATGTGACCTGGGGCTGGAGTGGCTCAAGGGAGGCCATGACCAGCGCATGCAGGGGCTGCGCATTTTCTGTGAACACCGCGACCCCCGGGCGATTCCGCTGCTGTTGCCCCTGCTGGAGGCCACCTGCCCGATCCTGCGCATGAGCGCGGTCTATGCCCTGGGCCGCAATCCCGATCCGCGTGCGGTGGCGCCGTTGCTGGCCCTGCTGCAGGACGACAGCAACGGCTACGTGCGCAAAGCGGTGGCCTGGAGCCTGGGCAATTACGCCGAGTCGCCGGTGCTCAACCCGCTGATCAGGGCCCTGCAGAACGACATCGCCGCGGTGAGGTTGTGGGCGGCGGGGTCCCTGGCGGATGTGGGCGGCACGGGGGCGGCCAAGGCCGATCAGGCTGCCGCCCAGTTGCTGGTGAGCCTGCGCATCGATTCCGAGCCGGTGGTGCGCAGCAACAGCGCCTGGTCGCTCGGGCGCCTCTACGACCACCTGGTGGATCCTCGCCAGGGGGAACTGGTGGAAACGCTGGTGGCGGTGATGCTCCAGGACGGCGATTCCACGGTGCGGGACGAGGCACGGGTGGCTCTGGAACAGCTGGAGAGTCCGGCGGTGCTGGAGCGGCTGCAGACCCTGGTGGAAGACGGCCTGATCCGCTGAAGCGGCCTCCGGCAGCGGCAGGGGAAGCTGGTTAACATTTGCCCACCTGAGTGAGCCTGGATGGCCCAGACCACCATCCGCTTCCGCATTCGCCCCGATGGGCGAGTGGAGGAGCTTGTGGAAGGCGTCCAGGGTTCAGCCTGCGAGCAGCTCACCGAGCGGATCGAGAACCAGCTCGGTTCGCTGCAGCAGCGCCGCTCCACCTCCGAGGCCTTCCTGGCCGCGGCTCAGGCCGTCACCCCCTCTGTGAGCGTGCACCAGCGTTCCGCCTGAGTTTCACCCGTACCCTTCGGCCGCTCCGATGTCCCACTTCAGCACCGTCAAGACCGAACTGCGCGACCGCGCTGCCCTGCTGGAGGCCCTGCGGGACCTCGGCCACGAACCCGAGCTGGGAGAGCGGCCGGTGCGTGGGTACCGCGGCCAGACCGTGCTCGCCGATGTGGCCCTCATCCGCAACGACGGCTGCGACATCGGTTTTCGCTGGAATGCCGAATCCGGCAGCTATGAGCTCGTCACCGACCTGGAGCTGTGGAAGCAGCCGATTCCGGTGGAGCGTTTCCTTGCCCAGATCACCCAGCGCTATGCCTTGCGCCAGGTCCTGGCGGCCTCGGCCCAGGAGGGCTTCCAGGTGAGCGAGCAGACCTCAAGCCTGGATGGCTCGATCGAACTGGTGGTGACCCGCTGGGATGGCTGAGGTCGATCCCTCCCTGGCCTTCGCGGCGCCTGCCCGCTCCAGGGAGCAACCCAGCGGCCATGAGCCGCTGCTGGGGGGCAGTCTGCGCCAGCAGGCCGTCTGGGTCGATGAGGCCGTCTGCATCGGCTGCCGCTACTGCGCCCATGTGGCGGGCAACACCTTCCTGGTGGAGCCGGTCTGGGGGCGTTCCCGGGCGATCCGCCAGGACGGCGACAGCACCGAAACCATTCAGGAGGCGATCGACACCTGTCCGGTCGATTGCATCCACTGGGTGCCCTACGAAGACGTGCCCCAACTGGATGAGCGCCTGCGCTCCCAGGAGCTGCTGCCCCTGGGCTATCCGAGTCAATCCCGGGTTCAGCGCACCTTGCCTCGGCCTTGACGGACGCGCTGCCCTGCCGTCGCTTCGGGCGCACGGATCTGGCCATGCCGGTGCTGTCGCTGGGGGGGATGCGCTATCAGCAGAGCTGGAGCGATCTGCCGGCCGCTGAGATCACGGCCCAGAGCCAGGCCAACCTGCGCGCCACCCTGGGGAAGGCCGTGGCCGCCGGGTTCCATCACATCGAAACCGCCCGCCATTACGGAACGTCCGAGCGGCAACTGGGTGATCTGCTGCGGGAGGTGCCCGATCCCCGGCGCATTCTCCAGACCAAGGTGCCGCCCCATGAGGATCCTGCCCAGTTCGAGGCGGAGCTGGAGCTGAGCTTTGAGCGGCTGCGCATCGAGCGGCTCGATCTGCTCGGCATCCATGGCCTCAACCTGCCCGAGCATCTGGAGCAGACCCTGCGGCCCGGCGGCTGCCTCGACGTGGTGCGGCGCTGGCAGGCTCAGGGCCGCATCGGCCATGTGGGCTTCTCCACCCACGCGCCCCTGCCGCTGATTCTCGAGGCGATCGCCAGCGATGCCTTCGACTACATCAACCTGCACTGGTACTACATCCGCCAGGACAATCGCCCGGCCCTTGAGGCCGCCCGCCGTCACGACATGGGCGTGTTCGTGATCAGCCCCACCGACAAGGGCGGCCACCTGCACACCCCCTCCGAGCGGATCAGTGAGCTGTGCGCGCCGCTGCACCCGATTGAGTTCAACGACCTGTTCTGCCTGCGCGAGGCGGCGATCCACACGATCAGCGTGGGCGCCGCCGGCCCGGCTGATCTCGACCTGCACCTGCAGGCGGTGGCGCGCCTGCCCGAGGCCGAGTGCTGGCTGGCCCCGGTGCAGGAGCGGCTGGAGCACGCCAGGCTCGAGGCCCTCGGCGCCCGCTGGCTCGAGAGCTGGAGTGATGGTCTGCCCGCCTGGGAGGCCACCCCTGGAGGGCTGAACCTGCCGGTGCTGCTCTGGCTGCACAACCTCCTGGAGGCCTGGGACCTGGAGGGGTATGCCCGCGCCCGCTATGGCCTCCTGGGCCAGGGGAGCCACTGGTTTCCCGGCGCCAATGCCGAGGCCCTCGACCGGGAGGTGAGCGAAGCTGACCTGCTGGCGGTGCTGACGGCCAGCCCCTGGGCCGAGCGGATTCCGGCGCTGCTGCGGAGCCTGCGCGAGCGCCTGGGGGGCACCAGCGTCCGTCGGCTGATGGCGGCTGAGTGATCGGGCTCAGGCCAGGGGCTGCTTGGCGGGCAGACCCACGGCCCTGGGGTAGATGGCCGGGCAGGGGGCGCTCGGCTTGAGCACCACCGCGTGGCGTACGCCCCGTCCGCCTGGCAGGTCGATCCGCTCCACCCGCTCCACTTCGGCGCGCAGGCTGGTGGCGGCCCGCTCCAGGCAGGCCAGATCCTCTGGGCTCCACTGGCCTCGGTAGAGCAGGGCCCGGCCGCTGCTGTTGAGCAGGGGCACCAGGTACTCCGCCACCACCGGGGCTGCGGCCACGGCCCGGGCCATGGCCCAGTCCTGGCGGCCGCGGCAGCTGCGGGCCTGACCGGTGGCCTCCGCCCGCTCCCAGCGCACCTGCACCCGCTCGCCCAGCCCCAGGCTGGCGGCCATGGCCTTCACCGCCTCCGCCTTGCGCCCGACGGAATCCACCAGGGTGAGGCGGGCGGCCGGCAGGGCGATCGCCAGGGCCAGCCCGGGGAAGCCGCCGCCTGTGCCCACATCAAGGCAGCGCAAGGGCTGAGATGGGGTGTTGAGCTGGTCGCGCCAGGGCCAGAGGCTGTCGTACACCTGGGCGATCCAGTAGTCGTCGCCATCGACCAGACGGGTGAGGTTGAGGCGGGCGTTCCAGTGGCGCAGTTGCTGCTGCAACGCCATCAACAGCTGCAGCTGCTCGGGGGTGGGCTCCCAGCCCAGGCTGTCCCAGAGGCCAGCTGGAACCGGATCGGCGGGGGCCGTCATCACTGCAGCACCGTTGGTGGAGCTCTCTAGGATCACCCAACCATGGCGCGTGGTTGGTGGCAGGCGGCGAGCACCCGGTCACGGGCCCATCCCTCTACGCGTTGCTTGGCTTGCCGAGCACGGCCACGCCCCAGGACCTGAGGCAGGCGTTCCGCTCCCTCAGCAAGCTGTATCACCCCGACACCACCACCCTGCCGCTGGCCGAGGCCCAGGACCAGTTCCGCCGGCTGCAGGAGGCCTACCTGGTGCTGGGCGATCCCCAGCGGCGCTCCGCCTACGACAGCCAGCTGCGCCTGGCCCTGCTGCAGCGCGTCGAGGCTCTCAGCCCACCGGCTGCTGAGCTGCGTCGCCCCGTTTCCGTGCGGCGGGCGTTTTCGGGGGGGGAATGGTTCGCGCTGATGCTGCTGGCCCTCGCCCTGCTCTTCAGCCTGGTACTGGGGCTGGGCCTGGCCTGGTGGCGGGGGGTGGAGCTGGTCACCCAGCCCCCGCTCAGCACTCCGATCAGCGCTCCGGCCAGTGACCCGGCCAGTGATCCGATCGAGCGGCACACTGAAGGCACCACCGCAGGCCTGCCCGGGGATGAGCTCCTTACCCCCCCTACAGACGCCCCTCTACAACTACCCGCTGCCGGCGCTGGAGCAGTGGCTGAATGATCTGGGCGCCTGCCGGGACCGCTCCGAGCCCTGCCTCTGGGACCTGAAGCAGCCCTCCTGGAGTGCTCGCATCGAGCTGGAGGTGGAGGAACTGAAGGTGAGCTGGGAGCAGGACGGCAGCGTCACGGTGCGCCTGTTCCCCTACGGCCTCAGCCGCGCTGATGTGGAATCGGCGATTCTGGCGGGCCCCTGAGGCACGGGCTTCCGCGCAGCGAGCCTCAGCTGAGCTGATCGAGGCCTGAGCGGATCACGGCGTAGCACTGCTGCAGCTGGCGGTCGCTGAGGCAGAGCGGCGACAGCAGATAGACAACATGGCCCAGGGGCCGCAGGAACACCCCGGCCTCGAGGGCGTGGCGCTGCAGCTGGAGGCCGGCGGGATGGAGATAGCCGGGCCGCTCCACCGCCAGGTCGAAGGCGGCGATGGTGCCGCACAGCCGCGGCCGCTGCACCAGGGGGTGGCCTGACAGGGCCTGCAGATGGGGCCGGTGGCGGGCCTCGAAGCCTTCGTGGAGCGCGGGCTGGTGCAGCAGCAGATCCAGACTGGCGTTGGCGGCGGCGCAGCCGAGCGGATTGGCCGTGAAGCTGTGGCCGTGATACAGGGTGTGGCTGGGGTCGTCGCTGATGAAGCCCCGGTAGATCCGCTCGCTCGCCAGGGTGACGCCCATCGGCAGGAAGCCACCGGTGAGGCCCTTGGAGAGGGCCATCAGATCGGGGCGGATGCCGGCCCGCCCGCAGGCGAAGAGAGCACCGGTGCGGCCGAAGCCGGTCATCACCTCATCGGCGATCAACAGGGCGCCGGCCTGACGCACCCGCTGCTCCAGCTCACGCAGGAAGCGCTCGCGCACCATCGCCATGCCGCTGGCCCCCTGCACCAGCGGCTCGAGGATCACCGCGGCGGTGGGCAGCTCCAGCAGCCGCTCCAGGGCCGCCAGGGCCTCGGCTTCCTTGACCTCCACGTCTGGATCGTCCCACCAGGTGGCGGGCCAGGGGGCGCGGGCCACCGGCGAGAGCAGGGGCTCGAACGGCGCCGAGAACAGGGAGCGCTCCCCCAGGGCCATGGCCCCGAAGGTGTCGCCGTGATAGGCCCCCTCGAAGGCGATCAGCTGACGCCGCTCGGAGCCCTGGTTCCGCCACCACTGCCAGGCCATCTTCAGGGCCACCTCCACGGCGGTGGAGCCGTCGTCGGAGAAGAAGAGCCGCTCCAGCCCGGAGGCGGCGCTGAGCCGCTCGGCCAGACGCTCGGCGGGGGGATGGCGGAAGTTGGCGAAGATCACCTGCTCAAGCCGCAGGGCCTGCTCCGCCACGGCAGCGGCGATGCTGGGCTCGCCATGGCCGTGCAGGGTGACCCACCAGCTGCTGATGGCATCGATCAGCTCACGGCCGTCGTCGAGTTTGAGCACGGCGCCGCGGCCGGCCACCGCCCGCAGGGGTGGATCGGCCCGGGCCACCTGGGTGGTGGGGTGCCAGAGATGGGGATCCCAGCTCAAGGGTTGGCGGGTGGCTGAATCAGCGGCACCGCTTCTCCAGGCGGGCCGTTTCGGAGGCCCAGGGTCCGCAGTTGAACCAGTGCACCATCCCGAGCTCCACATCGGTGAAGAGCACCAGAATGCCGCCGCAGAGCAGGGCCACCGATGCGCTGACCAGCAGATTGCCTCGTGTCATCGGGCCAGGTTACGGGCCAGGCCGCTGGCCTGCCAGTGCTCGGCGAGGGCGTTGCGATCAAGCCGCGGCAGGGGGGGCAGGCAGGTCAGCACCGGCGCCCCGGTCATGGCCTCCAGGGTGCGGGGATTGTCGGGGTGGAGGGGGCCGTTGAGCACCAGGCCCAGCAGGGGGATACCCCTGGTGCGCAGGGCTTCCACCGAGAGCAGGGTGTGGTTGAGGGTGCCCAGGCCGCTGCGGGCCACCAGCAGCACCGGCAGGCCCCAGCGGCGGATCTGATCGATCTGGAGGCTGTCGAGGCGCAGGGGCACCAGCAGGCCGCCGGCGGTTTCCACCACCAGCGGACCGCTCACCTGGGGCAGCGCCAGCCGCTCCAGTTCGATCGGCCGCTGCTCCAGCTCACCGGCCCAGTGGGGCGAGACCGGATGGCTGTAGCGGTAGGCCTCTGGTAGGAGGCGCAAGGCGGCTTCGGCGGGGGTGAGCCCGAGCATGGCCGCGACCCTGGCCGTGTCGCCCCCCTCCTCCAGGCCGCACTGCACCGGCTTCCAGTAGTGCGCTCCAAGCCCCTGCACCAGCAGGGCGCTCACCACGGTCTTGCCCACATCGGTGTCGGTGCCGCAGACCACCAGGCGTGTCAAGGCTTCAGCTCCATTGAGGGTTGATGGCCGAGCAGCAGCAGCACCTCCCAGCTCAGGCGCTTGTGGCCGTCGCTTTCGCGGGGCCAGTGGCTCTCCAGCCGCCGCCAGGCCCCCACCCCCAGGGGTGCGGCGGTGGTGCTGCCGGCACCCACGGCCCCGATGGGCCGCAGCAGGGCCCGGCCACTGGGGCCGCTCTGGCTGAAGCGCAGGGTCGTGGCCAAGCGCAGCTCAAGGGATTGGGCGGCCACGGCCAGCAAGCGGGACCGCTCGGGCAGGGCCAGGGCGGTGCAGTGCACGCCGGCGGCGGCGGCCGCCTGGCGCCACTGGGGGAAGCTGCCGGCGGTGGGAACGGCCAGCCCCAGCCAGCCGCCCGGCGCCAGGGCCTCGCACCACTGGCGCAGGCTGGCGGCGGGATCCTCCAGCCAGTGCAGCGCGAAGCTCGACACCAGCAGCGCCGCCCTGTTCAGGCCCGCGGGCAGGCCGTCGTTGAGGTCCCAGAGGAGCTGGGGCGCTGAAGCACCAGGCGAGACCAGGCCAGCCCGGGCGCGGCCTTGGCGGGCGTCCTGCTCCAGCAGGGCCGCGCAGGCATCGAGGCGCAGCAGGCTCAAGCCGGGGCGTTGCTGCTCCAGGGCGCTGCTGAGCAGCCCGGTGCCGGCCCCCAGATCCGCCATTGGGCCGGCTGGGAGGGGCAGGTTGCGGCAATGGCGGGCCAGCCGCCAGGCCACGGCCCGCTGCAGGCTGGCGGCGGCGTCGTAGTGGCGGGCACGGCGGCTGAAGGCCAGCCGCACCCGCTGGGCCATCGAGGGGGCTGAGCGGAGCAGGAGCATCAGCAGCCGGCCTCCAGCCAGTTCAGG